>PKER01000061.1 GCA_002919115.1 bacterium | reverse complement strand
CGGCGCCGGCGATCAGGCCCGCCGCGAAAGCCAGCGCCGCCAGCGCGAGGCCCGGGCGCACCCGGCTCACAGCAGCCCCCGTTCACGCAGGGAAGCGACCGTGTCGGTGAGCGTCAGCCCGGCGGGGCGAGGACGCCAGCCCAGATCGCGCTCGGTCGCCGTCTGGTCGCACGCCGGGGTGTTGAGCACCGTCCACGGCGCCTGGCCGTTGAGCGGCAGCCGCCACGGCCAGACCCGCTGGAGAGCGTCCATCGCCCGCCCCGCGGCGCGGAAGGCGCGGGGCGGCATCGTGCCCAAGGGGGCCCGCCTGCCGGCCAGGGCCGCGATCGACGCCAGCAGCGTCCGCATCGTGAGCTGCTCGCCGGTCGCGAGGTAGCGCCGCGGGCCGCCGTTCACGCGCAGGCAGCCCACGTGCACGCGCGCGAGGTCGCGCACATCGACCAGGGGGACGACCCCCGGGACGCCGACCGGCACCCGGCCGCGCGCGACGTCGCGGGCCAGGCGCGAGCTCTCGCCGAGGCCCGGATCGTGCGGGCCCCACACCATGCCGGGATAGACGATCGTCACCCGCTCGCCGCGCGCCTGCGCGCGCCGGGCGAGCTCGTCCGCGGCGGCCTTGGAGCGCGCGTATGGAGTCGGTGGGGCGCCCACCGGCGAATCCGGGGAAAGCGGCCGGCTCGCCGGCAGGAGCGCCACGTAGGACGAGACGTGGACCACGCGCTCCAGCTCGGCGCGAGCCGCCGCGCGCAGGACGTTCTCGGTGGCGCGGGGGTTGAGCTCGAGCACGCGCTTGGCCTCGCGAGGGTCGTGCGTGTAGGCGGCGGCTGCGTGGATCACCGCGTCGCACCCTGCGACCGCGCGGGCGAGCGCCGTCTCGTCCAGCACGTCGGCCGCGACCACCTCGGCCTCGGCCGCACAGTCGAGCTGGGCCAGCGCTCGCCGCACCCGCCCGCTGTCGCGCGCGGTGGCGCGCACGTCGTAGCCGTCGGCGAGCAGCGCCGCCACGGTGTGCGAGCCGACGAACCCGCTCGCTCCGGTCACCAGCACCTTCATGGCATCTCCTTTGGCCTGCCTCTCACCATGGCCCGATCGTGCGGCGGGGACGCCGCTCATTTCCAGGTCAATCCGCGCTCACTCGGCGCCCACGCGCGGGCGCCGGCGCTCAGTCGAGCGCGTAGAGCACGATGAACGCCGAGGCCAGGTAGCTCACCCCGGCGAAGACCATGCCCGGATCCTCCACAAGGATCGCCGCGGTCGAGCGCGTGTCGTGGCGGTGGTAGATCAGGTAGAGGTAGCGGAAGATCCCGTAGAGGACCGACGGCGCCGTGGCGAGCATCTTGCTGCCCGCGAACGGCGAGTTCACCGAGTAGATCACGTAGGTGACGATCGCCGTGGCCGTGACCATGGCGATCATCTGGTCGAGGAACGGCGGGGAGTAGTGCTCGAGCACCGGGCGCGTGGTGCGCGGCCCCAGCGGCTCGTCGACCGGCTGCGCCTCGAGCATCGCCTCCTGGCGGCGCTTCGTGAAGCCGAGGAACAGCGCCAGCATCGCAGTGCAGACCAACAGGTACTCGGAGGCCGTTGCCCCCACCGCGACCGCGCCCGCCACAACCCGCAGGATGAACAGCGCGGCGATCGTCATCACGTCGATGATCACGAGCCGCTTGAGCAGCAGCGAGTAGAGCGCGGTGACGACCGCGTAGCCCGCGACCATCGCGGCGACCTCCCACGAGACGCCCGCCCAGGACACGGCGACCGCCAGGACGGCGAGCGCCACCGCGGCCGCCATGGCGGTGCCGGGCGCCAGCGCTCCGCTCGCGAGCGGGCGGTGCCGCTTCTCGGGGTGCAGCCGGTCGTGCTCGCGGTCGCGCAGGTCGTTCAGCAGGTACCCCGCGCTCGAGATCGCGCAGAACGCGACGAAGGTGAGCGTCGCCTCGGCGATCGCGGTCCAGTCGTCGAACTGGAGGGAGAAGACGAGCCCCGCGAACACCAGGAGGTTCTTGACCCACTCCTGCGGGCGCAGGGAAACGACCAGCGGCCTCATGGCGCGGCAAGGTTACGGGCTATCGCCGTTCCTGCCGCCGCGGGAGCATCCCTTGACAGCGCTCGTTCGCCGCAAGAGGATCGCGCGCGGCGCTCCTTTCGGGGTGCTGCGGGCCTCGGCCCGCCCGCGTCACTCCAGGGAGGAGCGATGAACTCAATCCGGATCCCACTCACCGCCTGCGCGCTCGTACTCGCGGGCGCGGTCACCGCCTCCGCCGCGACGATCCAAGTCACCACGACCAAGGACGAGTTCGGCAGCGGCAAGAAGTGCTCGCTGCGCGAGGCGATCCAGGCCGCGAACACGGACGCGAGGTTCGGCGGGTGCCCGCGCGGCAAGGGCGCCGACCGGATCGTGCTCGGCAAGGGGATCTACCGGCTCACGCGGGTCGACTCCGAGCCGGACAACGAGAGCGGTGATCTGAACATCGGCGGTTCGATCACGATCGCCGGCAAGGGCCCGCGAGCGACCGTGGTCGACGGCAACGGCGGCGAGCTCCGCGAGGGGGTGTTCGAGGTCGCCGCCGGACGCGCGAAGTTCACCGGCATGACGATCCGCCGCGGTTGGGACGCAGACGACTACTCCGGAGGGGCGATCGGTCACACGAGCCCGGGCAACCTGGTGCTCGACCGAGTGCGGATCGTCGGCAACTTCGCTGTCTCCGGGGGCGGCGTCTACCACTCCAACAACGCGAGCGACGTGAAGATCACGCGCTCCGCCTTCCTCGGGAACGAGGCCGAGAACTATGGAGGCGGCTTCTATACCGCCGCAGTCGGCGACGTCACCGTCCGCAACTCCACGTTCAGGGACAACGAAGCCGACTACGGATACGGCGGCGGGCTCGGGATCACCGGCGGCGCCGGCAAGACCGTGATCGCCCGCAGCACGTTCGCCGCGAACGTCAGCGAGTACCAGTACGGCGGCGGCCTCTTCATCGCCGTGAGCGGTGGGGCGAGGCTCACGAAGTCCTCGGTGATGGGCAACGTCGCGGGAGCGTACGGCGAAGGCTCCGGCGGGGGGATCTACGCCAACGACACCGACCTCGTCGTCCGCGACTCGACCGTGTCGAGGAACGTCGCCGACGGAGACGGCGGGGGGATACAGGCCAACGGCGGCTCGCTCACGGTCATCAACTCGACCATCTCCCACAACCACGCGAGCTATTCAGGCGGCCACGGGGGCGGGATCTACTCCTACGGCGACACGGAGATCCTGAGTTCGACCGTCGCCTTCAACCGCGGGTACCACGGCGCCGGCGTTTACCGCAACAGCGGCGGCCTCACCTACAAGAACTCGATCATCGCGGGCAACCGGCGCCTCTACAACGAGTGGACCCGGGACTGCGAAGGGCTGGAGCCCGACGCGTCGCTCGGCCACAACTTCCTCGGCGACGACACCTGCGACAGCGACGGACCCGGAGACATCGCGAACGGCACCTACGAGACGCCAGCCGACCCGATGCTGGACGCGCTCGACGACTACGGCGGACCGACCCCGACGCACGCGCTGCTTCGGGGCTCGCCCGCGATCGACAAGGGCAAGGGCTGCCCGAAGCGCGACCAGCGCGGGCGCAAGCGCAAGGGCAAGTGCGACATCGGGGCGTTCGAGCGCTAGTCACCAGCTTCCAGCTGTTGGGCGCCGACGCTGGCGCCTTCGCGCTGGAAGCTGGTGGCTGGCGGCTCGTAGCCGGCAGCTGGGGTTGACAGCGTCCCCCACCTTGGCGAGGATCCCCGGCTGAGAAGCCGGGGAAAGCGCGGGGTTGCCGGAGGGACGCGTGAAGCCAGTCATGGTCCTACTCGCAGCGGCAGCGGGCGTCGTCGTGGTCGCGGGGGCGGCGCAGGCCTCCGCCGCGACCATCAAGGTCACGACCACGAAAGACCAGTTCGGGTCGCAGCCCAAGAAGTGCTCGCTGCGCGAGGCGATCCAGGCCGCGAACACGGACGCGAGGTTCGGCGGGTGCCCGCGCGGCAAGGGCGCCGACCGGA
>PKER01000166.1 GCA_002919115.1 bacterium | reverse complement strand
AACGAGCGCGAGCTGCGCCGCGACCCGACCGCGCACGCCGAGATCCTCGTCCTGCGCGCCGGGGCGGAGGCGCTCGGCGGCTGGCGGCTTCTGGGGACGACGCTGTACGTGACGCTCGAGCCCTGCACGATGTGCGCGGGGGCGATCGTGCTCGCGCGGGTCCCGCGCGTGGTCTTCGGGGCGACCGACCCCAAGGCGGGCGCCGCGGGCAGCATCTTCGACGTGCTCGGCGAACCGCGCCTCAACCACCGCCCCGAGGTCAAGGGCGGCCTGCTCGCGGACGAGTCCGCGGCGCTCCTGCGGGCCTTCTTCGCGGAGCGCCGCTAGCCGCCCGCCGCGTCCTGCGCGCGCAACAGGCCCTCGCTGTAGGAGACCGGGTAGGGCTCCGCGTCCTCGCCGCCCCTGCGCAGGCGCTCGGGCAGCGCGCCGAGCTGCTCGGAGGCGCGGGCCGAGATCTCGTCCAGGGACTCGGAGTGGACGATCTCCCCGCCGCGCATCACCGGGACGATCAGCCGCTCGCCGGGGAGCTGCTCGTCCGCGCGGCCGATCACGTCGCGAGCCATCACGCCGCCGGAGCGCTCGCGGAAGACCTGCTTCGCGCCGCCCACGGTCGCCTTGCCCGCGGAGCGCTTGGCGACGCCGCGCCACTCGCCGCTCTCGGCGTCCCAGTCGGCGACGAGCTTGTAGACGCCGTTGAACACGGGCGCGTCGCGGCTCGTGCCGAGCTCGGTGCCGACGCCCCAGAGGTCGATCGGGGCGCCCGCTGCGACGAGCTCGGCGATGCGGTGCTCCTCGAGATCGCCGCTCACCGCGATCCGCGTCTCGGTCATCCCGGCGCCGTCGAGCAGCGCGCGCGCCTCGCGCGAGAGCGCGAGCAGGTCGCCGGAGTCGATCCGGATGCCGAGCAGCTTCACGCCGGTCTCCTCGGACGCCCTGATCGCGTTCAGCACGCCCTCGCGCGTGTCGTAGGTGTCGACGAGCAGCACGGCGTTCTGCGGCTGGTCGGCCAGGAAGGCCTTGAAGGCCTCGAGCTCGGTGGGGAACGACATCACGTAGGAATGCGCCATCGTCCCGACCGGCCGCAGGCCGAAGCGCATCGCGGCGGCCACGTTCGACGTGCCGCGCACGCCCGCCACCGCGCACGAGCGCGCGACCTTCATCGCGGCGTCGATCCCGTGGTCGCGGCGGGGCGAGAAGTCGAGCACGCGGTCGCCCGCGCCCACCTCGCCGCCGCCCGCGGCGAGCACCACGCGGGCGGCCTTGGTGGCGATCATCGTCTGGAAGTTCACCTGGTTGAGCAGGATCGTCTCCAGCAGCTGCGCCTGCACGCGCGTGGCCGTCACGCGCAGCAGGGGCTCGTTGGCGAAGACGATCGTCCCCTCGGGCACGGCGTCGATGTCGCCGGTGAACCGGAAGCCGCGCAGGTAGTCGAGGAAGCCGTCGTCGAACCCGAGCCCGGCGAGGTAGTCGAGCTCCGCCGTGCCGAACCGCAGCTCGCTCACGATGCGCAGCGTCGGCCCGAGGCCCGCGGCGAGCGCCCAGTGGCGGTGGGGAGGGAGCTTGCGCGCGAACAGCTCGAAGGTCGCCGGCTGGTCGAGCCCGCGGCGCAGGTAGCTCGCGGACATCGTGAGCTCGTACTGGTCGACGAGCAGTGCGGCCTGTGCGGGCGTGAGCAGCCCGGGATCGTTAGCGTCGCTCACGCGGGTATTCCTATCGCGGCGGAGCGGAGAGGGTGGGATTCGAACCCACGAGGCAGCTTTCGCCGCCCACACGATTTCCAGTCGTGCACCTTAAGCCACTCGGTCACCTCTCCGAGCGACGCTTAGGGTAGTGCAGGAGCGCCCGGGGTACGCGGCCGGGCGCGCGCCGTTTCAGGCCACGACGATGACCTCGAGCCGGCGCGGGCCGTGCACGCCCTCGACGCGCCGCAGCTCGATGTCGGAGGTGGCCGAGGGGCCCGAGATGAAGGTGAGCGGGCGGCCCTCCTGCGCCCCGGGGGTGAGCGCCTCGACCGCTTCGGGCACGCTGCCGACGATGCTCTCGGCGCGCACCACGCAGATGTGCAGGTCGGGCACCAGGCTGAGCGCGCGCCGGCCCTGCTGGGCGCCGCCGTCGAGCACGATCGTGCCGGTCTCGGCGATGGCGAGCGCCGCGCCGGTGAGCACGCCGTCGACCCCGTCGAGGTCCTCGGGGGAGAGCGGCGGGTGGTCGACGACGGGCTCCGGGATCTCGGCCGTCCACTCGTCGGGCAGGTCGGCCGGCACCGCGACGCGGCGGGCGCCGTGGGCGGCGAGCGTCTCGCGGATCGCCACGGGGATCGCCCCCTCCTCGGTGCGGAAGACGTTCGCGCGGTAGTCGGCGACGCGCTCGCAGAAGCGCGTCGTGAGCTCCTCGCCCGAGAGCGGGGAGGAGGTCTCATAGTCGCGCGGCGGCTCTGCGCCCGCGGGCTCGTCCGCCGGCACGTCGCTGAGCGCGGCGCGCACGCGGGCGAGGATCTCGTCGCGAGCCGAGCTCACCGGCGCTCCTCCCACCACTCGCGGAAGGTCTGGCGCGGGATGGGCTTCATGTCGCGCACGGCGGTCCAGCCGGCTAGCGGGCCGGGCAGCTTGCGGATCATCCCGCGCCGCGCGAGCGGCCACTGGCCGATGCGGCCCGCGCGCTGCGCGGCCCGGTAGCGCCGCGGGCTCGCCAGGATCCGCGCGAAGGCGCGCATCGCGACCGCCTCCGGGTCGGGCCGGCCCTGCGACTCGACCTCGCGCACCACCCTGCCGCGCAGGTGCACGAGGAGCCTCGGGATGTCGATCTTCACCGGGCAGACCTCATAGCACGCGCCGCACAGGCTCGACGCCCACGGCAACGTGGGGGCCTGCTCGAGCCCGCGGAGCTGCGGCGTGAGGATCGCGCCGATCGGCCCGGGGTAGATCGAGCGGTAGGCGTGCCCGCCGGTCCGCTCGTACACCGGGCAGACGTTCAGGCAGGCCGAGCAGCGGATGCAGTGCAGCGCGTCGCGGCCGATCGGGTCGGCGAGCACGTTCGTGCGGCCGTTGTCGAGGAGGACGAGGTGGAACTCCTGCGGCCCGTCGCCCGGCGTCACCCCGGTCCAGACCGACGTGTACGGGTTCATCCGCTCGCCCGTCGAGGAGCGGGGCAAGAGCTGGAGCATCACCTCGAGGTCGCGGAAGCGCGGCAGGACCTTCTCGATCCCGACGATGCTGACCAGGGCGCGCGGCAGGGTGACGCACATGCGGCCGTTGCCCTCGGACTCGACCACGCCGACCGCGCCGGTCTCGGCGACCGCGAAGTTGGCGCCGCTCACCGCGACCGGCACGGAGAGGAACTTGCTGCGCAAGTACCTGCGCGCCACCTCGGCGAGCTCGCGCGGCTCGTCGGTGAGCTCGTCGACCCCGAGCTCGCGCCGGAAGAGCTCGCGGATCTCGGCGCGGTTGCGGTGGATGGCGGGCACGAGGATGTGCGACGACTGGTCGTTCGCGAGCTGGATGATGAGCTCGGCCAGGTCGGTCTCGATCGCGCGGATGCCGCGCCCGGCGAGCCCCTCGTTGAGCTCGATCTCGTCGGTCGCGAGCGACTTGACCTTGATGACCTCGTCGCTTCCGTGCTCGCGCGCGACCCGCGCGACGATCTCGATCGCCTCCGCGCCGTCGCGCGCCCAGTGGACCTTGCCGCCCGCCCGCGTGACCGACTCCTCGAGCCGCTCGAGGTGCTCGTCCAGGTGGCGGATCGCGTCGGCCTTGATCCGCCGCCCGGCCTCGCGAAGCCGCTCCCAGTCGGGGAGCTCGGACACCACCGCGGCGCGCTTCGTGCGGATCGTCGTGGTCGCCCGGCGCAGGTTGACGCGCAGCTGCGAGTCGGCGAGCTCGCGGCGTGCGGCGACGGGGAACGGTGCGGGCTCGAAGCTCACGCTGCCGCCCTCCCGGCCGGCGCGGGCGCCGGCGCGTCCTCGGTCGCGGCCAGGATCTCGGCGAGGTGCACGGCCCGCACCCCGGTCTGCAGGCGGGCGAGCCCGCCGCCGATGTGC
>PKER01000184.1 GCA_002919115.1 bacterium | reverse complement strand
CGCGCGCCTGGCGCTGCTCGCGCGCGGGCGTGGTGGCCCGGCGCTGGCCCATGACGTTCACCGGCCCCGAGCGCTCGTGCGGCGCCTCGAGGCTGTCGGCGGCGGCGATCCGGGCGAGCTCCTCGAGCTCGCCGAGCTTCCACTCGTAGATCGCGACCTCGTCCTCGGCGGCGACCACGACGCCGGTCGGCTCGCCCTCGTCGAGCAGCTCGAGCAGCGGGTGGACGAAGGCGTGCTCCTCGTAGACGACGCGGTTGGGAAGCGGCATCTGGCTGGTGAAGCGCAGGCGCTCCCCGTCGCCCACGGCCGCGAACAGCGCGCGGCCCCTGCCGGGCACGGTCGGGTCGGTGAGCCACTCGAGGTCTGGCTCGAGGCTCGCGATCGTCTTGCGCAGCGAGGCCGGCCGTGTGCCGCCGTTCTCGGCGAGGTTCCGCTCGAGCTCGCCGAGGCGGTTCTTGAGCTCGATCGCGGCGTCCCGCAGGCCCTTGGCCCTGCCCGACGCCGCGTCCACGTAGACCGAGAGGAAGCCGTCCGGCGCCCGGCGTCCCGCCAGTTCGCGAACGGTCTCCAGATCAAGGCGCACGTCTGCCATCGCTCCTCCTCGCGTCTGGGTTTGGCTTGCACCCTACCCCCCACGCCGCCTGCACTTCCGCAGGCGGGCGCCACGGGCGCCCCGCGGGCGCGCCCAGGGGCGGTGCCGCCGGGCTCAGTGCGCCTTGCGCAGCTGCGCGCGCGCCTGGTGGCGCTCGATGACCTGGCCGATCAGGCGCTGGATGTTCGGATCGCCCTCGATGCGCAGGTGCCCGCGCTCGTACGCGTCGCGCCAGTGACTGAGCTTCCCGTCCTTCGCGAGCTCGTTGAAGTGCGAGCGCGCGATCGCGAGGTGAAGGCGCTCGTCGTCGGCGTACCCCTTGCTCACCTTCGGGCCGGGCACCTCCACCCGGAACAGCTGGGTGTCGCCGCGGGCCCGCAGCTCAAGCCCGAACACGAGCTTGAGCTTGGCGAGCGCCGGGACCTCCTTCTGGAAGCGCTCCACCGCCTGGGCGATGATCTCGCTCGTCGTAGCCACGGGCGAGATCCTACGCCCCGCGGCTCACTCGGAGGTCGGTGCCAGGTGCTCGATCGGGAAGCCGGCGTCCTTGGACTCGGTCGCGATCTCCGTCACCTCGGCCTGGAAGGCCTCCGTGGTCGTCTGCAGGTTGGCCACGGCGTTCGCGATCTCCTTGCGGTTCTCGCTCTGCACGGCCTCGATGATCTCCCCGTAGGCGGCCTCGAGGTCGCGGAAGACCTTCGTGAGGCGCGCGTGGATGTCCGCGGCCTCCTCCGGGGGCTCGATCCCGTCGAGGTTCTCGGCGGTCTCGGTGAGCCGGTCCTGGATGTCCTGGACCGCCGCGACGTACTCGTCCGCGTTCTCCGGGTTCGCGGCCGCGGCGCCGAGGTCGCGGAACTCCTGCTCGAAGTCGGCCATCTCGTCGCTCACCTGCTCGGCGTAGGCCTCGGTGCTGAGCGCCGCGCCGCCCTCGTTGTCGCCGCCGTTCTCGTCATCGCCGCCGCAGGATGCGAGCAGCAGCGCGCTGAGGAGCAGCACGGGCAGCAACAGGAGCTTCTTCGACATGTAGGGATACCTCCGTGGTTGGGAAACGGGCACAAGCCAGCCAGCGCTCGACAGCCCGTTCCCCCGAACCCGGGACTTATGCGTGAACGAGATGCGTCGCCCGCGTGTCCGTTAGATCCTATTGCGCTCCAGGACCTTCTTGCCGATGACCATGCGCTGGATCTCGGACGTGCCCTCGCCGATGAGCAGCAGCGGCGCGTCGCGGTAGAGGCGCTCGATCTCGTACTCCTTCGAGTAGCCGTAGCCGCCGTGGATGCGGAAAGCCTCCTCGACGCACTCCTTGCCGGCCTCCGAGGCGAACAGCTTCGCCATCCCCGCCTCGAGGTCCGAGCGCTGCCCGGCGTCCTTCATGCGCGCGGCCTTGCGGGTGAGCAGCCGCGCGGCCTCGACCTTGGTGGCCATGTCGGCGAGCTTGAACTGGATCGCCTGGTGCTGGGCGATCGGTTTGCCGAATGTCTTGCGCTCCTGCGCGTAGCGCACCGCGAGCTCGAGCGCGCGCTGGGCGATGCCGACGCCGCGCGCCGCCACGTTCACGCGGCCGACCTCGAGCGCGTCCATCATCTGCTTGAAGCCCTGGCCCAGACCGGCCTCCTCGCCGCCCAGGATGCGCTCCGGCGGGCAGCGGTAGCCGTTGTAGACGAGCTCGGTGGACTCGACGCCCTTGTAGCCCATCTTCTTGATCTTGGGCGGGATGTCGAGGCCCGCGAAGTCGCCCGTGTTCTGCTCCGCCCAGGGCTCCTTCTCGGTGATGAAGCAGGTCATGCCCCGGTAGGGCGGGTCGGCCTTGGGGTCGGTCTTGGCGAGCACGAAGACGACGCCGGAGCCGAGGCCGTTGGTCACCCACATCTTCTGGCCGTTGATCTCCCACCGGCCGTCGTCGCCCTTGCGCGCCGTGGTCTTGATGCTCTGCACGTCGGAGCCGGCCTCGGGCTCGGACAGCGAGAAGGCGGCGCGCAGCTCGCCCGTGGCCATCTTGGGCAGGAAGTACTCCTTCTGCTCCTCGGTGCCGAACTTCATCAGCAGGTACGAGCCGATGAAGTGGGTGTTGACGACGCCCGAGATCGAGATCCAGCCCCGCGAGAGCTCCTCGACGATCATCGCGTAGGTGGTGAGGTCGAGGCCCATCCCGCCGTACTCCTCGGGGATCGTGACGCCGAAGAGGCCGAGCTCCTTCATCTGCTCGACGATCGGCTCGGGGAACTTGTCCTCCGCGTCGTACTCCTCGGCGACGGGGATGATCTCGTTGTCGACGAACTCGTGGACCATCTCGATGATGGCCCGCTGCTCGTCGGTCAGGTCGTATGCGGTCGCGGGGGCTAGGGCCATGACTCCTCTCTCAAAAGTCTCGCGTTCGGTCCCCTTCCGGTGGCGCCGGCCTGGAGCCGGCGGCCGCGCGAAGGATACCCCTGGGCAGGCGCCGGAACCCGCATCTGAGCTGGGCTAGAGATGCCAGCCGAAGCTGCGCGAGCTCCAGCTCGGCCGCTCGCGCTCGTAGAAGCGGCGGGCGTCCTGGCGCGCGAAGCTCGAGTCGAGCTCGAGGTGCGTGGCGCCCCGCACGCGGGCCCAGTCCTTGGCAGCGTCCAGCAGCGCCTTGCCGATGCCCTGCGAGCGGCGCTCGGGGTGGACGGCGAGGTCCTCGACCCAGGCGCGCGGGCCGAAGCGCACCGAGTGCAGGTCGAGGTAGACGGTGCAGAGGCCGACGAGTTCATCAACCTCGTCAGCGACCAGGACCTCGCAGCCGTCGGCCGTGATCGCCTCGGCGAGCGCGTCCCGGGCGCGCTCGGGGTCCCAGAGCGCCGGCCTGCTGCCGGGCGGCGCGAACAGCCACTCGTACATCGGCAGGACCGCGTCCACCTCGTCGGCTCTCGCTGGGCGCACCGTCGCCATCGCGGCCAGGGTAGTCCGCCGACGGGCGGCGGGGCGGCGGGCCAACCGTTCCCGCCGGGGCGCCGCGCGCAGTAGCGTTCCGCGGCGGAAGGGAACCGCAATACCAGGAGGCTTCTCTTGAGAAACCCCCGTGACTTCGCCAAGCCGCTTGCGATCGGCGCGCCGGATCCCGTGCTCGAGATCCCGTTCAAGCCGTCGCGGATGATCCACTTCTTCGACCCGTCCAACGAGAAGATGGCGGCGAAGGTGCCGGACATGGCCAAGCAGGCCGACATCCTGCTCGGCAACCTCGAGGACGCGGTGCCGGTCGACAAGAAGGAAGCGGCGCGCGAGGGGCTGATCCGCATCGCCAAGGAAGTCGACTTCGGGCAGACGGCGCTGTGGACGCGGGTGAATTCGCTGGAGAGCCCCTGGGTCCTCGACGACCTCACGCGGCTCGTCACCGAGATCGGCGACAAGCTCGAGGTCATCATGATCCCGAAGGTCGAGGGCGCCTGGGACATCCACTACGTCGACCGCCTGCTCGCCCAGCTCGAGGCGAAGGCGGGGCT
>PKER01000080.1 GCA_002919115.1 bacterium | reverse complement strand
GCGTAGAAGGCGGTGAGCGCCGCGGCGACGCCGGGGGAGGCGCCCAGGACGGCGTAGGCCGCGAAGAGCCCGGCGGCGGCGCCGCCCAGCAGCGCGACCCAGCGCTTGCGCGCGAGCAGGAGCGCGCCCAGAATCAACCCCGTCGCAGGCCAGATCGCCGCAAGCTGCGTGGCGTCGTCAGCGAACACGGCGCTGACTCGCGCTATCGCAAAGCACGCGAACGCGCTCGCGGCCGCAATCGTGGCCGCGTTCCCCCCGCGGATCGGTTTTGCGGACATGAGCAGCCCATGATGGGCGATCCGCCGCGGGCGCGCATCCGGAAAAAACCGCGGACGCGGCTCCGTAACCAGCCCGCTGGGCGCCCTGCCCGGGCCCCGGGAGGGTCCCTGCGATAATCGGGGTCCCGGATGAACCCCGCACGCAAGCGACAGATCCGGCTCGTCGTGGCGCTCACCGCGGCCGTGCTCCTGGCTACGGCCCTGGTCTACACCTCGTTCAACGCCTCGAGCGAGGCCAAGTCCCCGTCGGAGCTGCTCTCCGGCGCGGTCGGCGACGGCACCTACGAGGTCTACGGCAAGGTCGTGCCGGGCTCGATTCAGCGCGACGGCGCCGACATGACGTTCGAGATCGCCGACCGCGAGGACCCGTCGGTCAAGATCCCGGTCGAGTACACCGGCCAGGTCCCGGACCCGTTCCGCGACGGCCGCGAGGTGATCGTCACCGGCCGCCTCGAGAACGGCACGCTCGTCGCCGAGAAGGACCAGCTGATCACGAAGTGCCCGTCCAAGTTCGCCGCCGAGGCGGAGGCGGACCCCGAGCACGTGATCATCGACGAGTCGCTCGACGGGTCGTGAGGCCCGGCCGGCGCTGATGGCTGGGCTCGGGCTGGCGTGCCTCATCGCCGCGCTCTGCGCGTTCGGCTACGCGGCCGTAGCGGCCTTCCACGGAGCCCGGACCGGTGATCGGCGCTGGGTCGACTCGAGCCGCCGCTCGATCTACGCCGCCGCGGGGCTGCTCTCCGTCTGCGTGGTGGTGGTCGAGTCCGCGTTCGCGCGCTCGGACTTCTCCTTCGAGCTCGTCGCGCTGCACTCCTCGACGACCACGCCCACCCTCTACAAGCTGACCGCGCTGTGGGGGAGCCAGGCCGGCTCGCTGCTTCTCTGGGCGTTCGTGCTCTCGGTCGCGGCCAGCGCGGTCCTGTTCGCGACCCGCCACAAGCACCGCGAGGTCGCGCCCTACGCGACCGCCGTGCTCGGCGCGCTCGGGGTGTTCTTCGCGGGGCTGATGCTGTTCGCCGACGGGGCGAACCCGTTCGCGCAGCTCGACCCGGCGCCGGCGGAGGGCAACGGCCTCAACCCGCTGCTGCGCCACCCGGCGATGGCGATCCACCCGCCGATGCTGTACTCGGGGTACGTCCTATTCTCGATCCCGTTCGCGTTCGCGATCGGGGCGCTGATCACGCGCCGGCTGGACGCGAGCTGGATCCGCTCGACCCGGCGCTTCGCGCTGCTCGCCTGGATCTTCCTCTCGATCGGGATCATGCTCGGCGCGCGCTGGAGCTACTCGGAGCTCGGCTGGGGCGGCTACTGGGGCTGGGACGCGGTCGAGAACGCGTCGCTCATGCCGTGGCTCACGGGCATCGCGTTCCTGCACTCGATCATGGTCCAGGAGCGGCGCGGGATGCTGAAGGTCTGGAACGTCTCGCTGATCGTGGGCACGTTCGCGCTCTGCCTGCTCGGCACGTTCCTGGTGCGCTCGGGGATCCTCGAGTCGATCCACGCCTTCGGCGAGTCCACGGTCGGCACGCCGCTGCTCGTGCTGGTCGCGCTGGTCCTGATCGGCTCGACGGCGCTGATCGTCTCGCGCCTCGACGACCTGCGCTCCGAGCGGCGGATCGAGTCGCTCGCCTCGCGCGAGGCGGTGTTCCTCGTCAACAACCTGCTCCTGGTCGGGCTCGCGCTCGTGATCTGGTGGGGCACGTTCTTCCCGCTGATCTCCGAGGCGGTCACCGGCACCCGCTCCTCGCTCGCCGCGCCGTGGTTCGCCGACTACACGACGCCGCTCGCGATCCTGCTCGTCCTGTTCACCGGGATCGGCCCGCTGCTCGCCTGGCGCCGGATCTCCCCGGGCGCGGCGCTGCGGATCTTCTCCGGGCCGCTGGCCTTCGCCGTCGCGGTGGGGGTGGTGCTAGCCGTCTTCACGGACGCCGCGGGCGAGCCGTGGGCGTTCGCGATGTTCTGCATCGCCGCGTTCGCGCTCGCCGGCCTCGCGCAGGAGTTCGCGCGCGGCGCCGCGAGCCTGCGGGCGCTGAACGGCGGCTCCTACGTCGTGGCGCTAGGGCGGCTCGTGGGGCGCAACCGGCGCCGCTACGGCGGCTACATCGTCCACACGGGGATCGCGATCCTGTTCATCGCGGTCGCCGCCTCGTCGAGCTTCCAGACGAGCCGCGACGTGCGGATGATGCCCGGCGAGAGCGTCGAGGTCGAGGACTACAGGATCACCTACGCCGAGCCCTCGGCGGACATCGACCCGGAGGAGCAGAAGCTCACCTTCGCGGCGCGCCTGGACGTCGAGCGCGACGGCAAGCGCTTCTCGCTCAGCCCCTCGCGCAACTACTACTCGAGCAACGCGCGCGACCCGTCCGCGGGGCCGATCCGCTCGTTCTTCGAGGGCGAGGCGACGAGCGAGGTGGGCCGGCGCGAGGGCGCAAAGGAGGACCTGTGGACGGCGATGCAGCCCGACCTGGAGCCGCTCGAGCCGCTGATCGCGGCCGTGGACAAGCGGCTCCTGCGGCGGCTGCCGGAGGTCGGGCCCGGGGGGCCGACCCCCGAGCAGATCGAGCAGATGCGCGAGTTCGCCACCGCGCAGGGCGACGCGATCGAGCGGCTCGCGGCGCTGTACGTGGCGAACCCGCTGCCCGTCACCTTCCGCATCAACGTGAACCCGTTCGTGATCTGGCTGTGGGTCGGCGGCTTGGTGGCCGTCGCCGGCGCGCTCATCGCCGCGTGGCCCGCCCCGGCCGCGCGCCGCAGGCGCGTGAGCGACGTGTACGCCGCGCGGCTCGCCAAGGAGCTCGGCCGCGCCTAGCGGTCCCGTCGCATGGAGATCGTCCTGGCCCTGATCATCGTCGCGGCGCTGGCCTGGTTCGTGGCGCGCCCGCTCCTGCCCGCCGGGCGCGAGGTGGCCACCGAGGACCCGCGCATCGCCGACCTCGAGGCGCGCAAGGAGGCCAAGTACCGCGAGATCCGCGACGCCGAGCTCGACCGCGAGCAGGGCAAGCTGAGCCCGAAGGACTGGGCGCGGGTGGACGCCGAGCTGCGCCGCGAGGCGATCGAGATCCTCAAGGAGCTCGACCGCGTGCGCGCCGAGCGCAAGGGCGGGTCGCAGGGCGAGTGAGGGCCGGCGCGCCCTCGCCCTCTACACTGCAGGCGCGATGGAACTGATCCTGTCGATCCTGCAGGTCTTCATCTCGATCGTGCTGATCTTCCTGGTGCTGCTGCACTCCGGGAAGGACTCCGGGCTCTCCGGCGCGTTCGGGATCGGTCAGGCCGGGAGCTCGCTCGGCGGCGGCTCGCTGGTCGAGCGCAACCTCGACCGCTGGACGATCTTCTTCGCGGTCGTGTTCGCGCTGAACACGATCGTCCTGCTCAAGCTCTAGAAGGGGCGCCATGAAAGCGGTGCTGTCCCGAGCCGCGCTCGGGGCGGCTTGCGTCGTGCTCGGGGCGGCGCTCGGGGCCTGCAGCGACGACGACGTCCGGACCGCTGTGCGCGGCGAGGGCGACCTGGGCTGGGGCGGGACGCTGGTCTGGGCCCTCGGCGGGCCCGTCGACGACGTCGACCCGCTCGCTGCCGACTCGCCGGCGGAGCAGCTCGTCGTCCGGCAGGTCTACGAGCCCCTCGTCGCGCGGTACGACGGGCCCTTCGGTGAGGCCGTGCGCGTGCCCGGGCTCGCGCTTTCCGTGCGCTCGCGGGCCGGCGGCGCGCGCTGGGACGTGCGCCTGCGCGCGGGAGTGCGCTTCCACGACGGCTCGCCGCTCAACGGCGCGGCGGTGCTCGCCA
>PKER01000317.1 GCA_002919115.1 bacterium | reverse complement strand
CTCGGCGACGCCGGCGGCCGCGGAGCTCGCCGGCCTGGACGTGGTCGTGATCGACGACGTGGTCACCACCGGGGCCACGCTGGGCGCCTGCGCCGCCGCGCTGCGCGCCGCTGGCGTGGCGAGCGTGCGCGGGCTTACGTTCGCGCGCTCGGAGGGACTTGGCGGCAGCCTCCGCGAGGCGTAGCATCCGAATCCCGAAACCCAAAGCGAAGGAGGCGCCAGTGCGCATCGAAGTCAGGGGCCGCAACGTCGAGGTCACGGACGAGCTTCGGGAGCACGTACGAAAGCGTTTCGCCCGCCTCGCACGGCAAGTCTCCGAACTGGCGACGCTCGAGGTCGAGCTCGCCGAGGAGCGCAACCCGCGCGTCGCGAACGGGAAGGTCGCCGAGGCCACGCTCTACCTCAAGGGCATCACGCTGCGGGCGGCGGAGGCTTCGCCGGAGATGGTGCACTCGATCCACGAGGCCGCCGAGAACCTGCGTCGGCAGGTCAAGCGCCACCGCGAGCAGCGCCGCGGACGCGCGCGCACGCGCCGAGCCTTCGCGCGCCTGCGTCGCAACGCGACGGCGTAGCCCGCGGCCGGGCTGCTAACCGGCGAGCGCGGCGCGGGCGAACTCGACGTCGGCGCGCAGGGCGTCGACGTCGCGGGGCGTCTCGACGATCACGGGCGCCTCGGCGGCGACGACCATGTGGCGCAGCGCGTCGAGGTCGATCTGGCCCGCGCCGATGTTCGCGTGCCGGTCCGCGCCAGTCCCAGCCGGGTCGCGCGAGTCGTTCAGGTGCAGCAGGTCGATGCCGCCCGTGATCGCGCGGGCGCGCTCGACGGCGTCGCCCAGGTCCTCGCCCGCCGCGTGCGCGTGGCAGGTGTCGAAGCAGAAGCCGATCTCGACGTCGGTCCTGGCGGCGCTCACCGCTTCCCAGAGCCTGGCGAGCGCGTCGAAGCGCCGCGCCACGGCGTTCTCCCCGCCCGCGGTGTTCTCGAGGAACACGGGCACCTCGGACTCGAGCCGCTCGAGCGTGCTCGTCCAGCGGGCCACCCCCTCGTCGATCCCGTCCTCCGCGTGCCCGGGGTGGACGATCACCGCGAGCGCGCCCACCTCGGCCGCGGCCTCGCAGGTCTGCTGGAGGATCTTCCGCGACCCGTGGCGCACGTTCGGCTTGGGCGAGCAGACGTTGATCAGGTAGGGCGCGTGGACGTAGACCCCGAGCTCGGAGGCGCGCAGCTCGGCGGCGTCGTCGCGCGGCGCGGGCCTCTCCCAGCTCTGCGGGTCCGACAGGAAGAGCTGGACGATCTCCGCGCCCACCTCCGCGGCCTCCGCGATCGGGTCGCGTCCCCAGATGTGCGCTCCAACCGGCGGCGTCATCGCCGGGCAGCATAGGCTCCCAGGCCGGCGCGGGACTTGGCCGCCGGGCACGGACCGGTACCCTGCAACTTGATGGCAAGGGGAATCATCGATCGCGCCCTGCGCCTGGGTGAGGGGCGGAAGCTCAAGGAGTTCCAGCGCAAGGTTGCGCGGATCAACGAGCTCGAGCCCGAGATGGAGCTCCTCTCGGACGAGGAGATCCGCACGGAGGCCGACGCGCTGCGCGAACGCGCTCGCAACGGCGAGCCGCTCGACGACCTCTTGCCCGAGGCGTTCGCGCTCTGCCGCGAGGCCGCGCGCCGCGCGCTGGGCCAGCGCCACTACGACGTGCAGCTCATCGGCGCGATGGTGCTGCACGACGGCGCGATCGCCGAGATGAGGACGGGCGAGGGCAAGACCCTCACCGCCACCCCCGCCGTCTTCCTCAACTCGCTCGCCGGCAAGCCGGTCCACGTCGTCACCGTCAACGACTACCTCGCGCGCCGCGACGCCGAGTGGATGCTGCCGGTCTACCGCGCGCTCGGGGTGAGCGTCGGCGTGATCCAGTCGCAGATGAACTCGGCGGAGCGCCGCCGCATGTACGCGGCCGACGTCACCTACGGCACCAACTCCGAGTTCGGCTTCGACTATCTGCGCGACAACATGGCGACGCGCATCGAGGACTGCGTGCAGCGCGAGCACCACTTCGCGATCGTCGACGAGGTCGACAACATCCTCATCGACGAGGCGCGCACGCCGCTGATCATCTCCGGCCAGCCCGAGCAGGCGGCGGACCTCTACTACACGTTCGCCCGCCTGGCCAAGCAGATGGAGGGCCGCGAGATGAAGCCGAAGCTCAAGTCGCTCGGCGAGACGCGCGACACCTCCCAGGCCGACTACGACTACGAGTACGACGAGAAGCACAAGACGGTCGCGCCCACCGAGCGCGGCGTCGCCAAGGCCGAGCAGTTCCTCGGCGTCGAGAACCTCTACACGTCAGAGAACGGCGTGCTGGTCAACCACCTGATCCAGGCGCTCAAGGCCGAGTCGCTCTACAAGCGCGACCGGGACTACGCGGTGATCGACGGCGAGGTGATGATCATCGACGAGTTCACCGGCCGCATCCTCGAGGGGCGCCGCTGGTCGGAGGGCCTGCACCAGGCGATCGAGGCCAAGGAGGGCGTGCGGATCCGCGAGGAGAACCAGACCCTCGCGACGATCACCCTCCAGAACTACTTCCGCCTCTACGAGAAGCTCTCGGGCATGACCGGTACGGCCCTCACCGAGGCCACCGAGTTCATGAAGATCTACAAGATGCCGGTGGTCGAGATCCCCACCCACCGGCCGATGATCCGCCAGGATCACAACGACCAGATCTACAAGACCAAGAAGGGGAAGTGGAAGGCGGTCATCAAGGAGGTCGCCGAGCGCCACGAGCGCGGTCAGCCGATCCTGGTCGGCACGGTCTCGGTCGAGGTCTCCGAGATGCTCTCGGAAGAGTTCAAGCGGCGCGGCATCGAGCACGTCGTCCTGAACGCGAAGCCCGAGCACGCGCAGCGCGAGGGCGAGATCATCGCCCAGGCGGGCCGCCTCGGCGCGGTCACGATCGCGACCAACATGGCGGGCCGCGGCGTCGACATCAAGCTCGGCGGCGACCCCGAGGGCCTGGTGCGCGCCGAGCTGCGCAAGAAGGGGCTCAAGCCCGGTGACGAGGGCTACGACGAGGCCTTCCAGGAGCTTCTGCCCGAGTTCGAGGAGCGCTGCCGCGAGGAGGGCGAGAAGGTCCGCGAGCTCGGCGGCCTGTTCATCTGCGGCACCGAGCGCCACGAGTCGCGCCGCATCGACAACCAGCTCCGCGGCCGCGCCGGCCGCCAGGGCGACCCCGGCGAGTCGCGGTTCTTCCTCTCCGCCGAGGACGACCTCGTCCGCCTGTTCGCCGGCGACCGCATCTACAAGATCCTCGACCGCCTCGGCCCGGTCGACGAGGAGGGCGAGGAGTACCCGCTCGAGGCCAAGATGCTCACGAAGCAGATCGAGGCCGCCCAGAAGAAGGTCGAGCAGCAGAACTTCCTGATCCGCAAGCGCGTCCTCGAGTACGACGACGTCATGAACGAGCAGCGCCGGGTGATCTACAAGTACCGGCGCGAGGTCCTCGAGGGCCGCGACATGTCCGAGGTCTCGCGCGAGCAGATCGCCGACGTCGTCACCCGCCTCGTCGAGGAGTACACGCCCGGCGACGTGTTCGAGGACTGGGACCTGGCCGGCCTGCAGGCGCAGGCGAGCTCGATCTGGCCGCTCGGCGTCGACCTCTCCGAGCTCGACCCGACGAGCTCGAGCCGCGAGGGGATCACCGACATGCTCATCGCCGACGCGCTCGCCGCCTACGACCGGCGCGAGGAGGAGCTGGGCAGCGACGTGATGCGCTGGCTCGAGCGCCAGATCCTCCTGCAGATCATCGACAACCGCTGGCGCGAGCACCTGTATGAGATGGACTACCTGCGCGAGGGCATCCACCTCCGCGGGTTCGCGCAGATCGACCCGCTCGTCGCCTACAAGAACGAGGGCTTCGCGATGTTCGAGGAGCTCATGAACTCGATCTGGCAGGAGTTCGCCCGCGTGATCTTCCACGTCGAGGTGAACGTCGAGCCGGATCAGCAGGAGCTCTTCGAGGGCCGGCGCCAGCCGCGCGACGTGAGCTACTCGGGCGGCACCCCCGACGCGCAGCCCTCGGCGCTGCGCGACCCGGC
>PKER01000093.1 GCA_002919115.1 bacterium | reverse complement strand
GCCCGGATGGCCTTTCAGCTGTTCACAACGTGTGTGGGCGGCTCAGCTAGCGCGCTGCGAGCCCCCGCTGGGCCGCGCACCTGCGCTTCCCGGCGGGCCGCTTCGCCCGCTTGCCGGCCTTGCGCGCGAGCCTGCACGTCCTGGCGCGCTTGGCGGTGCGCTTCCTGAGCGCCTTCGCGCCGGCGGTCGCCGCGCCTGCCGCCGAGTCGACTAGCTCGACGAGCGTGTCCTCGTCGGTCTCGGTCCCGACGAATGCGATCCCTCCACCCCGAGCGGAAGAGCCCACGGCGTGAGTACCGGTCACGACTACGCCCTCAGTCTGAGGTTGCAGGCCTGGTTGAGGATCCCGCCGCCCTGCGGCGCGACACCACCGGTGATCGTCATGCCCCGCACAAGACGCCACCGAGCGTGCGCAGAACGCGACTCTGGCCGCGCGCGTCGAGCGTGAGCTTGTCCGCACCCGACCCTCGATGACAAGCAGCGGAACCTCGGGATCGCAGTCGTAAGAGCCGCTGACCGAAACCGTGAGCTGGTTTCGAGCTGGATCGTGCCCCTCAACCCGTCAGAGAAATCGATCACCGCGTGACACGGAGCGTCCTGGATCGCCTGCCGCAGCGACCCTGGGCCGGAGTCGTTCAGGCTGATCGCGATGTGCCCGAGCTCCACCGAGCCCTCCGCGCTGTGTTGGCGCTGTTCGGATCGCTGCCTGGGGGATCACCCCGATGGACGGAGACCAACTCGCCCCGTGCCACCCCGTTGGGCGCACGGTGACGAGCAGCGTGAGCGTCTCCGATGGGCTCGACCCCGATGGGCTCAGGTCCCTGGGACTTCATCAGATCGACCCAGAGCCAGCGATCGGGTTCGGCCCGTTGTTCTGCACCTCGGGACCGTCTCCTCCCTGGGAATCGCGATCTCCCCCCGATAGTCGACGGGTCTTTCTCGCCTGGAAGCTCTCGACGGACGGGTGGCGGAAACCGTGGTCAATCGCCCTTCGCCGAGCAAGGCGGCCAGCCGGGAGGCCCCGCCATGACACGAATCCGCGCGTTCGGTCAGTATGCGCGACCGCATGCGTTACCTGATCACAGGAGGAGCGGGTTTCATCGGGTCGCACCTCGCCGACGAGCTCTTGCGGCGCGGACACCAGGTGCACGCGCTCGACGACCTCTCGACGGGCGCGATGGCGAACATCCTGCACCTGAAGGGCGAGCCCGGGTTCGAGTACACGATCGACTCGGCCGCCAACGACCGCCTGGTCGCCGAGCTCGTCGACACCGCCGACGTCATCTACCACCTGGCGGCGGCCGTCGGCGTCGAGCTGATCGTGGAGAGCCCCGTGCGAACCATCGAGACCAACGTCCACACCACCGAGGTCCTGCTCTCGCACGCGGCCAAGAAGCGCAAGCCGGTCTTCATCGCCTCCACCAGCGAGGTCTACGGCAAGAGCGACGCGCTGCCCTTCCGCGAGGACGGCGACATGGTCCTCGGCCCCACCCACAACGGCCGCTGGGCCTACGCGTGCTCGAAGGCGATCGACGAGTTCCTCGCGATCGCGCACTGGCGCGAGCGGCGCGTGCCCACGGTGATCGGCAGGCTGTTCAACACGGTCGGCCCCCGGCAGACCGGCCGCTACGGCATGGTCATCCCCAGGCTCGTGCGCCAGGCGCTCGCCGGCGAGCCGCTCACCGTGCACGGCGACGGCACGCAGCGGCGCTGCTTCTGCCACGTGCGCGACGTGGTCGTCGCGCTCGCCGACCTGATGGAGCACGAGGGTGCCTACGGCGAGGTCTTCAACATCGGCAGCTCCGAGGAGATCTCGATCCGCGAGCTCGCCGAGCGGATCATCGCCGCGACAGGCTCGAGCTCGGAGATCAGGCTCGTCCCCTACGAGGAGGCCTACGGCCAGGGCTTCGAGGACATGCAGCGCCGCATCCCCGACACGACCAAGATCAACCGCCTCACGGGGTGGGCGCCCCAGCGCACGCTCGACGACATCCTCGCCGACGTGATCGCCGACCAGCGCGCCCGGCTCAAGGGATGAGCGGCGCCGCCCGGCCGCTGGTCTCCGTGATCACCCCGGCACGCAACAGCGCGGGGTCGATCGGCACGCTGCTCGACGCGCTCGAGGCGCAGACGCTGCCGCGCGAGCGCTGGGAGCTCGTTGTCGTCGACGACGCCTCCGACGACGACACCGCGGCCGTGGTCGAGCGCCGCGGCTGGCCCCGGGTCGTCCGCAACGCGACGAAGCTCGGCAGCGGCCCGTCGCGCAACGTGGGCGTCGCCCACGCGCGCGGCGAGCTGCTCGCGTTCACCGACTCCGACTGCATCCCCGACCCCGGCTGGCTCGCCGCCGGCGTCGAGCGCTTCGAGCGCGATTCCGGGCTCGCCGGGCTGGCCGGGCCGATCACCGTGACGCTCGGGGAGCGGCCCACGATCGCCGCGCTGCTCGACGCGGCGATGTTCCTCGCCCAGGCGGACAACGTCCGCAACGGAGGTTTCGCGGTGACCGCGAACGTCTGGTACCGCCACGCGGTCTTCGAGCGGCACGGCGGCTTCAACGAGCGGCTGCGCTGGTCGCACTCCGACCGCGAGTTCGGCGTGCTCGTCACCCGCAGCGGGGACCGCCTGGAGTTCGCCGAAGAACTCCACGTCTCGCACCCGCCGCGGTCCGACCCGCGCGAGCTAGCCCGCAAGGCCTACCGGGTCGGGCGCGGCCACGCCGCCCTGCGCCGCTACGCGCGCGTGCCCGAGCCCGGCCACCGGTTCGTGACGAGCCCGCGCTACTACGCGCCGCGCGTAGCGCTGCGCAAGTACAAGCGGCTGCGCGAGCGCGGGGTCGCGGTGACGCCGTGGCTGCGCGTTCGGATGCTGCTCGTCGAGCTGCCGTTCCTCTCCTGGCCGTGGGTCTGGGGCGATGTCGTCGGCACGACCCGCATGGCGCTTGGCCGCGAGGACTAGGGCAAGCGCCGGCTACAGGCCCTGCGCGCTCGGCCAGAGACCGAAGTCGAGCTCGGGAAGCAGCTCGCGGAGACGGCGCAAGTCACCCCGGACGGCGGCGCGGGCGTCCGCGGCGATGCCCTCGGGCAGCACGGGCTCCGCGCCCGCGCGGTTCACCCGCTCCTCGATGAGCCCGGCCGGCAGGGGCGCCGGCCCCAGCCCAAGGAACTCCCAGGTACGGCGCAGCTCGCCCTCGGGGTCGGCGACGCAGCGCTCGAACTGGAGCACGAGCACGCGCTCACGCGGCACGAGGGCGAAGAGCCGCTCGAGCTGCTCGGCGTATAGGGAACGGGCGATCGCGACCGCGTAGTGGTAGGGGCGCAGCGGGTGGCCGCTCTCGTGCGAGCGCCGGGCCACCCTGGCGATCGCCGACTCGAAGCGCGCCACCGGATCGCGCAGCGCGACGAGAAGCCGCGCCTCGGGCGCCACCTCGACGAGCCGCGGCAGCGCCCAGAACTCGGGCAGGTAGCACGGCGTCCACTCGCCGGTGATCGTCCCCGGGCGCCGCGGGAAGTAGCGGTTGTACGCGGCGACGAGGTCGGCCGGCGGGTTGCGCATGAACGGCAGCCGGTCGAAGAAGTGGATCTCCTTGTCGCCGCCGGGGGCGACCGAGACGTCGGGGTGCGCGGAGATCAGCCGGAACCATCGCGAGGTGCCCGCGCGCTGCACGCCGATCCCGACGAAGTCGGGCGGGCCGATCTCCCAGCCCTCGGGCACGCTGGGGGGCGGCGCCGGCTCCGGCGGCTTGAGGCCCGCCAACCGGGCCCGCGCGTGGTTGATGGCGATTCTCAGGCGCCCCGGCCTGCGCGGCGGCGCCCAGGCACCGCCTGCGGGGGCTGCGGGCGCGGGCTCCGACTCACCCATGGGCGCGCGCATGCTACCAGCGGGTCGGCCAGCCCCCTACGCCGCTTAGGATGCCGCCCGTGAGTGAGGATCCGCGCGTCTCGGTGGTCGTCGCAGCGCGCAACGCCGACCGGGACATCGGCAGGCTGCTCGATGCGCTCGAGTCGCAGTCGGCTGCGCGCGAGGACTTCGAGCTCATCGTCTTCGACGACGGGTCGACCGACCGCACGGCGGCCGTCGTCGAGGAGCGCGAGTCGACCG
>PKER01000186.1 GCA_002919115.1 bacterium | reverse complement strand
CGGGTCCGCCGCCGCGGCGTAGGCGGCGCTCGCCTAGCTTCCGGGGCCGGTGCCCGCGGCTGGGGCGGGCTCGCGCCGCTTGGCCTGGCTGCGGTTGCTCGTGATCTGCAGGGCGAAGAGCGCGCCCATCATCAGCGCCGCGACGGCGATCGCCGGCCCGACCACGGCAGGGTCGCCCTCCTTGGCGATCAGCGTGCTGCCGGCGGCGATCAGGACGACGCCCAGGGCGACGCGCAAGAAACCCTGCTTCACCTTGACCGAGAGGCTGCTGCCGATGATCACGCCGGGGATCGAGCCCAGCAGGATGTTCCCGGCGAGGCCGAAGTCGATGTTGCCGCCGACCCAGTGCGCGGCGCCCGCCGCCCAGAGCAGGACCGCAGCGTGGAAGACGTCGGTGCCCACGACCCGCTGCGGCGTGAGCCGGAAGATCGCGATGAGCGCGATTGCGATCAGCGTGCCGCTGCCCGCGGAGGTCAGCCCGATCACGAACCCGCAGGTGACGCCGGTGAGGATCGCGGCGACGATGTGGCGGCGGTAGAGGTGCATCGCCGAGCGCTCGGCGATCGCGTCCTTCAAGAGGAACGAGCGCAGCAGCGTGGCGATGCCGACCACGAGCAGGGCGCCGCCCAGCATGCCGAGGACGAACTTGTCCAGATCGTCGCCGTAGCGCTGCTGGAGCAGTTCGATCACCCACACGCCGACGATCGCCGAGGGCACGCTGCCCACCGCCATCCAGAAGGCGATGCCGCGGTGCACCGTGCGCAGCCGCAGGTGCTGGTAGCCGCCGACGGTCTTGGTGATCGCGGCGTAGAAGATGTCGGTCCCGATCGCGGTCACCGGGCTGACCCCGAAGATCAGGACGAGCAGGGGCGTCATCAGGGAGGCGCCGCCCATGCCGGTCATGCCCACCAGCAGGCCGATGCCGAAGCCAAAGAAGACGATGGCTGGGTCCATGTTGTGATCGACGAGAGAGGTGCGCCCGCGGTGGGCTTTTCGACCTTGACGGTCGAATTGGTCGTCGATGCTAGCCGACGGCCCCCGCGGCGGCGGGCGTGCCCGGGCCCGGCGTCAGCGCTTGTGCCAGGTCTCGGGGTTGTTGAGCATCGCGTCGATCCGCCAGGGCAGGCGGCCCTGGGAGAGTTCCGCGAGGTTGATCGTCTCGAGCACGGCGCGCAGGTTGTGGCGCACCGCGACCCAGACGTCGCGCAGGCGCTCGGCGGCGCCCTCGTAGTGGAGGTCCTCGGGCGCCGACTCGTGGATGTTCGCGAGCGGCCCCTCGACCGCCCTGATCACGTCCGCGACCGTGATCTCCTCGGGCGGGCGCGCGAGCCAGTAGCCGCCGCGGGCGCCGCGGCGGGCCTGGACCAGGCGGGCGTGCTTGAGCTCGAGCAGGATCTGCTCGAGGAACTGCAGGGGGATGTCCTGGGCCTTGGCGATCTGTTCCCCCTTGACCGGGTCGCCCCCCGCCGCGGCGGCGAGCTCGAGCGCGGCTCGCACCGCGTAGTCAGCCTTGGCAGTGATTCGCACGGCGCAATTCTCCCAGGGCAGTCCAGGCTAGCGGCGGGGTGCCGAGGGGGCGCACGGCTTCTGCCAGGAGCGCCCGGGCGGCCGGATCAGCTAGGGTGCGCCGCCGATGATCGACCTGCAAGCCCACTCCACAGTGTCCGACGGCCAGCTCGAGCCGGCCGACGTCGTCCGCGCCGCCGCCGAGGCGGGCGTGACCGTGATGGCCCTCACCGACCACGACGGCGTCGCCGGCGTGCCCACCGCCATGGAGGTGGCGGCGGAGCTCGGCATCCAGAACATCCCGGCCGTGGAGATGTCCTGCGTCCACAAGTACTCCGAGGACCTGCACATCTGCGGCTACTGGGTGGACGTCGAGAAGATGCGCCCGGCGTGCGAGCGCGCGCAGCAGGAGCGCGTCAACCGGGCCAAGGAGATCATCCGGCGCCTCAACGAGCACGGCGTCGAGGTGACGTTCGAGGACGCGGTCGCGCAGGCGGGAGCCGCCGACGCGATCGGCCGCCCGCACATCGCCAAGGCGGCGGGCGCGGGGCCCGACCTCGGCCCGTTCTTCGAGGAGTACCTCGTGCCGGGCGCCAAGGCGTTCGTCTCGCGCCAGTGGCCCAGCGCCGAGGAGGCGGTGCGGATCATCCACGAGGCGGGCGGCGTGGCCGTGGTCGCGCACCCGTACTGGGACGTGAAGGACCCCGAGCAGGTGCGCGACCTCGTCGAGAGCCTCGTCCGCGACGTCGGCCTCGACGGGATCGAGACCTTCTACCCCTCGCACACGCCCGAGCAGACCAAGCACTGCCTCGAGCTCTGCGAGGAGTTCAACTTGGTGCCGACGGCGAGCTCGGACTTCCACGGGCCCACCCACAAGACGTTCAGCCGCTGGGGCGCGTACGACACCTACGGCCTGGGCGAGCCGCAGGTCCCGCCGAAGCCGTAGCGGCCCGGCGAGCAGCGTTCTGACCCGGCCCGCGGTTCTGTGATTTCGCTCACATATGTGCTTGCGCACGCATTGATAACGTCGTGCGCGCCCGATCGACGATCGGGTGCCGGCTGAACGCCGGCAGCATCAACGGACTAGGCGGCGCGCCATGACCCGGAGCTCCTTCGTGTGCGCGCGTCGCCCCAGGGAGTGTTTATGACGAAGCAATTGGCGGGGGTGCTCGCGCTTGCCGTGCTTGCGCTCGGCACGGGCAGCTCTACCGCGCTGGCGGACCACCAGACCGGGAACGTGCGGCTCGACGTCGCGTCCTCCCCGGCAGGGGCCGCGACCATCCTCGGGGGAGGGGTCATCAACTGCGGGCTCGTCTGCAGCGAGACCATCCCGCTGGGCGAGAACTGCCAGTACGTCGGCACCGGCGGCAACCACAACCAGGGCCGCACCCTGTGCGAGACGGTCTACCCGACGCGGACCCTGAACGCCTTCCCCGGCGCCGGCTGGAGCTTCAGTGGCTGGAGCGGCGCGTGCACGAACGTGGTGGGGGCCTGCACGGTGACCGTGACGGGCAACCCCACCACCGTCACCGCGAACCTGACGGCCCTCGCCGGGCCGACGGGCTCGATCGTCGCCCCCGAGGAGGGCGCCTACCTGAGCGGCTACATCACCGTTCGCGCCGAGGTCTCGGCGCCGGCGGGTGTGAAGGAGGTCCGCTTCTACCTGAACAACTCGTCGGGGGTGCTCAAGGCGCTCACGGCGCCGCCGTGGGAGGTCACAACCGACTCGCGGTTCTTCACCCGCGGTGACGGCCCGACGACCTTCCACGCGGTGATCGTCGACAACGCGGACAACACGTTCACGACGCCAACCCGCACGGTGATCGTCGACAACGTCGCCCCGCGGCTCGAGCTCGGCGGGATCGAGCAGGACGGCTACACGAACGACAACACCCCGACGCTGACCTGGGAGGTCACCGACACGACCCCGGTGACGTTCACCTGCTCCGTGGACGGCGGCCCGGAGGCGCCGTGCAGCGGCGAGTCGTCGCACACGCCCGCGGAGCCGCTGGCCGACGGCGAGCACGCGATCAGCGTGCGGGCGGTCGACTCGGTCGAACTGGAGACGGTCGCGACGCGGCGCTTCACGGTCGACACCGCAGCGCCGGTGGTCAAGTTCGTCAAGAAGCCGAAGCGCAAGTCGCGCAAGCGCAACGCGGCCTTCCGGTTCGTGACGGACGAGGCCGTGCGCTACGAGTGCAAGCTCGACCGCAAGCCGTGGGCTGAGTGCGGCGGCCGCGTGAAGTACCGCGTCAAGCGGGGCAAGCACACCTTCAAGGTGCGCGCCACCGACACGGCGGGCAACACGAGCAAGCCGAAGACCTACAAGTTCAAGGTCACGCGCTAGGCCACGGGCCCGCGCGGCAGGCCACGGGCCCGCGCGGCAGGCCAGGGGCCCCACCCGGCCCCGTAGCCGCAGCGCCACCCGAGTGAGGCGGATTTGTTCGATATAGGCGTATAGATCCGCCTCACCTCGGGCTGTGAGGCGGATTTGTTCGGCTATATCGAGGCGGCCTCAGGCGGTCAGCGCAACAACAGCTCGTTCATCTTCTCAGATGGCTTCATCCAGCCCAGGGTCTGGCGGGGGCGGTC
>PKER01000353.1 GCA_002919115.1 bacterium | reverse complement strand
GGTCGGCGGAAGCTTCAAGGCGCCGGTCTACGTGACGAGTGCGCCCGGCTACCCCAAGCTCGTGTTCGTCGTCGAGAAGCGCGGCGTCGTGCACGTCCTGCGCGGCAACAAGCGCGTGCGCAAGCCGTTCCTCGACATCAGCGGGCGGGTGAGCAATGGCAGCGAGCAGGGCCTGCTCTCGATCGCCTTCCCGCCCAACTACCGCAAGAGCAGGCGCTTCTACGCCTACTTCACGAGCAAGGGCTGCCGGGCCGGAAGCTGCGACATCGCGGTCACCGAGTTCCGCCGCAGCAAGCGGCGCCCGACCCGTGCCCTCGTCCGCAGCGCGCGGCGCGTGATCACGATCCGCCACCGCAACGCCCCCAACCACAACGGCGGCACGGCGATGTTCGGGCCCGACGGCAAGCTCTGGCTCGCGACCGGCGACGGCGGCTTCGGCCAGGAGGGCAACTCCGCCAAGCGCTCGAACCTGCTCGGCAAGCTCCTGCGCATCGACCCGCGCAAGCCCAAGGCGCGCAAGGTCAAGCGCGGTTACCGGATCCCCAAGGACAACCCGTTCGTCGGCAAGCCCGGCCGCGACGAGATCTGGTCGATCGGGCTGCGCAACCCGTTCCGCTTCGCGTTCGACGAGGAGCGCGGCATGATCGCGATCGGCGACGTGGGCCAGAACAAGTGGGAGGAGCTCAACTACGTCGGCGTCGACGAGGCGAAGGGCGCCAACTTCGGCTGGCCGCAGTACGAGGGCGAGGAGCTCTACGGCGGGCCGGCTGGCCCCGGCCCGCGGATCGATCCGGTCCACGCCTACCCGCACTCGGGCAACGCGGCGCCGCTGTGGGGCGGCGCCTCGATCATCGGCGGCGTGGTGCTGCGCGACCCGCGGTTTGAGGGCGTGCTCGACCTCGACCCGGCCGTGGGCCGCTACCTGTACGCGGACGCTTTCGACAGCGTCCCGGTGCGCAGCCTCGTCATGGTGGGCCCGGGCGTGACCGACCACCAGCTCCTGCCGAACGTCGACCCGGTCTCGCCGGCCGGCTTCGGCACCGACCAGCGCGGTCGCGTCTGGCTGGCGGACCGCGGCGGCGGCCGCGTCTACCGCCTCGACCCGGCCGGCTGAACCGGTGACACGGTGTCAGCGAGGCGGTAAGGTGGCGGCGGAGAGGTATGGAGCCGACCGCCACCAGCTCGCCTGAGGCCGCGGCGACCCAAGCGGCCGCGCAGGCGCCCGAGAGCTTCGAGGTGCGGCGCCCGACCGACGGGTCGGTGATCCGCTCGGTCCCGGTCGACGGGCCCGCCGAGGTGCGCGCGACGGTCGAGCGCGTGCGCGCGGCCCAAAAGGAGTGGGAGCGCATCGGGGTTCGCGGCCGCACGCAGTGGCTGCACCGCTGGCGCGACTGGCTGCTCGATCACCGCGAGGAGATCGCCGACGTCGTCCAGGAGGAGACCGGCAAGGTGCGCGGCGACGCGATGCTCGAGTCGATCTACCTCGAGGTCGCGATCAACTACTGGACGAAGGAGGGGCCGCGCTTCATCGCCGACGAGCACCCGAAGCCCACGCTGCTCATCGGCCGCGCCAAGCGCCTGCGCGTGCGCTACCGCCCCTATCCCGTCGTCGGGATCATCAGCCCCTGGAACTTTCCCCTGATCCTCTCGGCGGGCGACGCGATCCCGGCGCTCACCGCGGGCGCCGCCGTCGTCATCAAGCCGAGCGAGTACACCCCGCTAGAGCTCATGGAGGTCGTGCGCGGCTGGCGCGAGATCGGCGCGCCCGACGTGCTCGCGGTCGTCAACGGCATGGCGGAGACGGGCGGGGCACTGGTCGACGAGGTCGACTACCTGTGCTTCACCGGCTCCGACCGCACCGGCCGCGCCGTCATGAAGCGCGCCGCCGACACGCTCACCCCCGTGAGCCTCGAACTCGGCGGCAAGGACCCCGCCGTGGTGCTGCGCGACGCGGACCTCGACCGCGCCGCGAACGCGGTCGCCTTCGGCGGCTTCATCAACACCGGGCAGGTGTGCATGTCGATCGAGCGCGTGTACGTGGAGGAGCCGGTCTACGAGGAGTTCCTCGGCAAGCTCACCGCGAAGGTCCGCGGCCTCAAGCAGGGCCAGGACGGGCGGGGCTACGGCTGCGACCTCGGCGCGATCACCTCGCCGGAGCAGATCGAGATCATCGAGCGCCACGTCGAGGACGCGCGCGCCAAGGGCGCGCGGATCCTCACCGGCGGGCGCCGCGGCGAGGGCCCCGGCGACTGGTACGAGCCCACGGTGATCGCCGACGCCGACCACTCGATGCAGGTGATGGTCGACGAGACGTTCGGCCCCGTGGTGGGCGTGATGAAGGTCGCCGACGAGGAGGAGGCCGTGCGCATGGCCAACGACACCCGCTACGGGCTGTCGGCGTCCGTGTTCGCGAGCCCGGAGCGAGCCGAGCGCGTCGCCGAGCGCCTGGAGGCGGGCGCGGTGAACGTGAACGACGCGCTCATCAACTACTTCTTCCTCGAGGTCCCGATGGGCGGCTGGAAGGACTCCGGGATCGGCTGGCGCCACGGCGCCACTGGGATCCGCAAGTTCTGCCGCACCGAGTCGATCGTGACGCCGCGCTTCCGCACCACCAAGGACGAGCCGCTCTGGTACCCGTACACGGCGCGGCGCCGCCGGCTGCTCGGCCGCATCTATCGGGCCGTGAACGCGCGCGGGCTGCGCAACCGCCTGGGCATCTGAACGACCGCCCCGTCCGGCACCCTTTCACCTACGCGAGCGTCATGGGTGCGTTGGGATGAGCCGGGTCACCGAGCGCGAGGCGCGGGTCGGGGGCGTGCGCACTCGCCTGCTGGAGCTGCGCCCCGGCGAGCCGAGGGAGCTCCCGACGCTGCTGCTCCTGCACGGCTTCTCCGACTCGGCCGACACCTGGCGCCCGCTGCTCGAGCGCCTGCGCCGCTCGCGGCGCACGGCGGTCGCGGTCGACCTCCCGGGCTTCGGGCGCGCGGACCGGCTCGACCGCCACTCCCCGATCCTCCCGCAGCTCGACCGCTTCGCGGCCGCGGCGATCGAGCGCGAGGCGGCCGTCTCACCGACCGGCGAGGTAATCGTCGTCGGCAACTCGCTCGGCGGGTGCGTGGCGATGCGCGCGGCGGAGCGCGCCGAGCTGCCGATCGCGGGCATCGTCCCGATCGCGCCCGCCGGCCTCGACATGGCGGGCTGGTTCGCGGCGATCGAGGGCGCCTGGGCGATCCAGACCATCCTGCGCTCCCCCCTGCCGCTGCCCGACGCCGCGGTCCGCGGCCTGGTGGGCGAGGCCTACCGGCGCCTCGCCGCGCACCGGCCGCGGGCGCTGCCCGCCTCCCAGGTCGCGGCGTTCACGAGCCACGTCGCCACCAAGCGCGACGTCGTCCGCATCCTCGGCACCGGCAGGCGCCTGCGCAGCGAGCTGCGGGACCCGTTCGCGCTCGGGCGGATCCGCTGCCCCGTGCTCGTGGTCTGGGGCGAGCGCGACCGCATGGTCTTCCCGGCCGGCGCCCAGCGCATCCTCGACGAGGTCCCCGGCGCCCGGCTCGAGCTGATCCCCGACTGCGGCCACTGCCCGCAGGTCGAGTGCCCGGACACGGTCGCCGCGCTGCTCCACGGGTTCACCGCAACCACCCCGGACCCAATCCACCACCTATAGCGTGGCGAGTTCCACGCGCGCTTGACGGAGATGTGACGAAAGGCGCGCAGCCCGGACCACCCGGGACCTCCGGCGCGCGTGGATCTCGTCACACCTCGCCGCGGCGCGCGTAAACCCCTACACCCCATAGGGGGCCAAATTGGGCGGGGGCGCAGGTTAGGGGTGGGTCCCCGATGCGACAGCGGGTTCGCTGGGGCAAGATCGCCGCCGCACCCGGCAGCACGCCAGGGCGAACAGGTGGAAGAAGCCGAGCCAGGGAGGTCTCACTGACATGGACGGAAACGCACCGGAGAATCCGATTCGGCCGAGGCCGCGGCGCCAGGCGAGCCTGCGCGGGGCGGCCGCGCGCCACATCCGCAACAACGTGTACGGGCTGCTGGCGATCTTCATCGCGATGGGAGGAACCGCGGTCGCGGCCAACACGGTCGGCCCCAAGGACATCCGCAAGAA
>PKER01000132.1 GCA_002919115.1 bacterium | reverse complement strand
CCCGAGTGAGGCGGATTTGTTCGCCTATGTCGTACATATCCGCCTCACGTGCGCGGGTGAGGCGGATCTGTTCGGCTATGCCGCATAGATCCGCCTCGGTTGCGCCGCGCGCCGCCGCAGGGCGCTCAGGATGATGTCGGCGCAGCGCCTGGGTGATCCCCTTAGGCGGCGGTGCGTGAGCGGTAGGACCTCGATCCCGTGCATGCTCAGTTCCGCGATGCGCTCGCGATCGCGTTCGAACGAGTCGCGGTCGCTGTGGAAGCGCCAGCTGTCCAGCTCGACCACCAGCCCTTCGTCCGGCCAGTAAGCGTCGACCTCGAAACCGTGGACCTTGTGGTTGACCAAGGGCTGCGGAATCCCATACTCGGCGCAGAACGCGAGGAAGTCCACCTCCAGCTCCGACCGCGTGCGAAACGCCTCCGGGTACTGCCCGGCCGCCAGGCGGCGGATGTCTCCGATCCCGCGCTTGCCACGCCGCTGTTCGATGTTCCGGACGAGCTCGACGGGGTCGAGGATCCCGCGCCTTCCCGCCTCGTTGAACGCCTCCCGGAGAAGGCCGGGAGAGACGAGCCCCGACACGTCGACGAGCGTGCGCTCCACGGACGTCACCGGAATGCCGCGGATGGAGGTGCGGTCCGCTGGATCGAGCCAGCGGGTGCGGTGCACGAAGAGTCCCGGCCGTCGCCGGCTGCCGATGCCCGGCACGGTGACGTCGATCAGCTTCGCGCGGATCTCCGAGAGCTCCCACGCGTTCAGCGCAGCCCGATGGCTCAAGAGGCCCTCCGGCCCTGCCGCCAGGACGGCGCCCATCCACGCGCCGTCGCGCGAGAGGCTCGGGTGGCCTACGGCGTAGACGCCGGTGTGCACCGGAAACAGGCGACCCGCCTGCACGCGGGTCGTGAGCGCGCCCCTGGGAATCCCTCTGCCAAGCAGCTGGCGAGTCGCGACCACCCCGTGCTGGCGCGCCGCGATCGCGGAGATGATGCGGTCGAAGGAAGCGTCGAGGTCGGAAACGGCGGCCACGGCCACAGCCTCGCGCGCACGGTGTCGCGCGTGGGAGCCAGATCGCGTCTATTCGCGCGCACGACAGCACCGGGTTGCTTACGGCCAACCCCAGGATCCGGGGCGGCGCACCAACTGAGCGCGCGCGCAGGCGGCGGCTGAGCACGCCCGCAGGCGCGCCCATCGGCACTGAGGCGGATCTATTCGCCTATGCAGCGCGGGTGGGCTGCGGCGTGCGCACGGTCCAGCGCACGCTCGAGCGTTCGCGCTTGAGGCGCAAAGAGCCGGCGGGGTCGGGCCGCAGCCTGGGCTTCGCGGAGCGCGAGCGGATCAGCCGCGGGCTCGCCCGCGGCGAGCGCCCCTCGCAGATCGCCCGCGCGCTCGGGCGGGCGATCTGCGGTCTCGCGCGAGATCGCCAGAAACGGCGGGCCCCGCGCCTACCGGGCGGTCGCTGCCGAGCGGCGCGCCATCGCCCAAAGGGCGCGCCCCAAGCCCACCAAGCTCTCCCGCAGCCCGCGCCTTCGCCGGGCGGTGGCCCGGGGCCTTGCCCGGCGCTGGTCCCCGCAGCGGATCTCCGCGAGGCTTAGGGTGGAGCACCCCGGAGACGAGGAGATGCGCATCTCCCGCGAGACGATCTACCGCGCCCTGTATGTGCAGGCGCGCGGCGAGCTGCGCCGCGAGGTGGCCCGCGCGCTGCGCAGCGGGCGCACGCAGCGCAGGCCGAGGAAGGCCGCGCAGGAGCGCCGCGGGCGCATCCCCGGCATGGTGCCGATCGCCGAGCGCCCGCCCGAGGCCGACTCGCGCGCCGTCCCCGGCCACTGGGAGGGCGACCTGCTTCTGGGAAGGCAGGGAAGGTCGGCGGTCGTCACCTTGGTCGAGCGCAAGACCCGCTACGTCCTTTTGGCCCAGCTCGGCCGCGAGCGCACCACCGAGCGCGTGACCCAAGCGCTCAAGGAGCGCATCCGCGACCTGCCCCGCCACCTCGTGCTCTCCCTCACCTGGGACCAGGGCAAGGAGCTCGCAGCGCATGCGCGCTTCTCCGTCGACACCGGCGTCGACGTCTACTTCTGCGACCCGCACTCCCCCTGGCAGCGGGGCACCAACGAGAACACCAACGGCCTGCTTCGCCAGTACCTCCCCAAGGGGGAGGACCTCTCCCGCTACTCGCAGGAAGAGCTCGACCGCATCGCGGCCGAGCTCAACGACCGCCCCCGCCAGACCCTGGGCTGGATGAAGCCATCTGAGAAGATGAACGAGCTGTTGTTGCGCTGACCGCCTGAGGCCGCCGCGCCATAGCCGAACGAATCCGCCTCACCCCCCGAGGTGAGGCGGATATGTGCGATATAGGCGAACAAATCCGCCTCACTCGGGGTGGCGGGCGGTTGGAGGGGGCGCGGGTGCGCCCGGACGCGTCCGTCGCGCCGACTGCGTAACGTTGTGAACGCAGAGCCCGCGGGCCCGCCGCGGGCCGCTTCGTCCCTCACCTCAAGGAGCCGAGTTGAACGAGTTGCCCGACGACTTCCAGACCGCCCCGCTCGCCGAGGTCGATCCCGACATCGCCAGGGTGCTCGACCGCGAGCTCGCCCGCCAGCAGAACACGCTCGAGATGATCGCCTCCGAGAACTTCGTGCCGCAGGCGGTGCTCGAGGCGGTCGGCTCGGTGCTCACCAACAAGTACGCGGAGGGCTACCCGGGCCGCCGCTACTACGGCGGGTGCGAGGAGGTCGACGTCGCGGAGCAGCTCGCGATCGACCGCGCCAAGGAGCTCTTCGGCGCCGAGCACGCCAACGTGCAGCCGCACGCCGGCGCGCAGGCCAACAACGCGGTGTACCTGGCCCTCTGCGAGCCGGGCGACACGATCCTGGGGCTCGCCCTCGACCACGGCGGCCACCTCACGCACGGGATGAAGCTCAACGTCTCGGGCCGGCTCTACAACCCGGTGCCCTACCACGTGCGCCGCGAGGACTACCGCGTCGACATGGAGGAGGTCGAGCGCCTCGCCCACGAGCACAGGCCGAAGGTGATCGTCGCGGGCTGGTCGGCCTACCCGCGCCAGCTCGACTTCGCGGCGTTCCGCGAGATCGCGGACGCGGTGGGGGCGAAGCTCTTCGTCGACATGGCGCACTTCGCGGGCCTCGTCGCCGCGGGCGAGCACCCGAACCCGGTCCCGTACGCCGACGTGGTGACGACGACGATCCACAAGACGCTCGCCGGCCCGCGCAGCGGGATGATCCTCTGCAAGGAGGAGTACGCGAAGGACATCGACCGCGCGGTCTTCCCCGGCAGCCAGGGCGGCCCGCTCATGCACGTGATCGCCGCCAAGGCGGTGGCGCTGCGGATCGCCCAGAGCGAGCAGTTCCGCGAGCGGCAGCGCCAGACGCTCCGCAACGCCAAGGCGCTGGCCGAGGGCCTGATCGAGCGCGGCGTCGAGGTCCTCACCGGCGGCACCGACGTGCACCTCCTGCTCGTCGACCTGAACCCGACCGGGCTCGACGGCAAGGAGGGTGAGCGCCGCCTCGAGGAGGTCGGCATCACGGTCAACCGCAACTCGATCCCCTTCGACGAGCGCCCGCCGATGAACCCGTCGGGCCTGCGCATCGGCACGCCCGCGCTCACCACGCGCGGCATGAAGGAGGACGAGATGCGCGAGATCGCGTCCGTGATCGCGACCGCGCTCTCCGACCGCTTCGAGGCCGAGCGCGACGCGCTGCGCGAGCGGACCGCGGCGCTCATGGAGCGCTTCCCGCTCTACCCGCAGCTCGCCGCGGCCGCCGCCTGAGCCGGGGAGGGCGCGCGAAGCCTTCATAATCGACCCCGATGGCTCTGGGGGTCGGCGCCACATTGCGCGAGGCCCGCGAGCGGCGCGGGCTCGATCTGAGACAGGTCAACCGGATCACGAAGATCCGGGTGCGCTACCTGAGCGCGATCGAAAAGGAGCGCTGGGAGGAGCTGCCCGGCCCGGCCTACGTGCGCGGGTTCGTGAGCACCTACGCCGAGCTGCTCGAGCTCGACCCGGCCGAGCTGCTCGAGCGCCTCGACGAGGAGGTGCCCCTGGTGCCGGCCGACGTCCTCGCGGTCGCCGACGGGGACGCGGCGCTGGGGCACGGCGAGCCGCCGCC
>PKER01000308.1 GCA_002919115.1 bacterium | reverse complement strand
CCCACGGGGGCCGGGCGGCCGCTGTCGTGGAGTGAGGCCTCGGCGGCCTCAATCGTGCGCACCACGTCGAGAGCCAGCTCGAGCTGGGCCGTGCGCGGCTCCTCCTCCCGCACGGCGGCCGCGAAGTCGGCGAGCTCCACGGCGAGCGGCTCGCTGCCCTCGAGGTGCGGGGAGACGATGTCGCCGGTGCGGTAGGAGAGGTGGTACTCCCCGAACGTCGCCGGGTCGTGGTAGACGACGCCCCGGTCGAAGACGCGCACGGGCTCGGGAGCGCCGTCCTCGTAGACCACCATCTTCTCGCTGCCCACGAGCACCGTGCGGCGCAGCTTGCTCGGGGCGAGCCAGCTGATCTCGATGTTGGCGAGGGTGCCGGTGTCGTACCGCAGGCTGAGGAAGGCGACGTCGGCGATCCCGTGCACGACCGCGTCGCGGCCGGCGGCGGCGACGGTGGACGGGCCGCAGCCGAGCCAGTAGCGCAGGATCGAGAAGTCGTGCGGGCCGAGGTCCCAGATCACGCTCACGTCGCGCTGGTGCAGCCCAAGGTTCACCCGGCTCGACGAGACGAAGTAGAGCTCGCCGAGCTCACCCGCGTCGAGCATGCTCTTCACCGCGCGCACGGGCGGGCTGTAGGTGAAGGTGTGGCCGCAGAGCAGGACGAGGCCGCGCTCCGAGGCGAGCGCTGCAAGGCTCTCGGCCTCCTCGACCGAGGCCGCGAGCGGCTTTTCGACGAAGGCGTGCTTGCCCGCGCTGAGCGCGGCGCGGGTCAGGTCGGCGTGCGTGCCGACCGGGGTGGCGATCGCGATCGCGTCGAGCTCGTCGTCGGCCAGCAGATCGCCGTAGTCGCAGGTCGCGCGCACGGCCGGGTAGCGGCGGGCGACCTTCGCGAGGCGCCCCGGGTCGCGGTCGCAGACCCAGCTCAGCTCGACGTCCTCGAGGTCCGCCAGGACCCGGACGAGGTTCGGGCCCCAGTAGCCCAGGCCGACCACGCCCACGCGGACAGCGTGCGGCGCGGCCCCGTGCCCGCTCGTCCCCAGGGCGCGCCACGCCGCCGCCCTCCCGGGAAGGCGCCTGCCGTTGCCGTTGCCATTGCCGTTGCCGTTCGCCAGTCCCTCGCTCATGCCACCCGGCTAAACGGGCAGCCCCCCTCTCTACTCGCGCCGCCGGGCCCGGTTGGCCGGAAACCGGCACCCCCGCCCCCCGGCGACCGGTGCAACGCTGCCCTGCGTGCGGGGCAAATACCCCCAAAGCGGTCCGGCTGAGGTGACGAGTCTGGTCCTTGCGCCTGGCGCGCAATCTGGTGGCCGGGAAGGCAGCCCGAGCAAGCGCTGCCTTTGACCTAACGCAAACGGGGAGGACCCAATGCCAGCAACGGCAGAGCAGGCGAGAGGACTCGCCACGTCGACGATCGAGCGGCGTGCGATCGCTGCCGCGAAGGCGGGTGATTGGAGCGCCGTGGACTACCTGTACGGCCGCTACGCGGACGACGTGCAGCGGTTCGTGCAGAGCATCGTCCACGACCACCACGCGGCGGAGGACGTGACCCAGGACGTCTTCGCAAGGCTCGTGCGGATCATCCGCCGCTACGAGGAACGGGACGTGCCCTTCGCCGCCTGGCTGATGCGGGTCGCCCGCAACGCCGCCCTGGACCACCTGCGCGCCCGCCGGCAGATCCCCGTCGAGGAGGTCCGCGCGATCGCCGGCGAGAGCGGCGGCCAGGACTCGTTCGAGCACCGGCAGAGCATCCGCGACGCGCTCGCCGAGCTGCCCGCGACCCAGCGCGAGGTCCTGATCCTCCGCCATGTGGCCGGGCTCTCCCCCGGGGAGATCGCCGAGCTGCTCGGCAAGACCGAGCCTTCCATCCACGGGCTCCACCACCGCGGGCGCACCGCCCTCCAGCGCTCGCTGCGTGAGCTCGGGGTCGCGCCGGTGACGCGCGCGGCTGCGTAGCAGCCGGGTCCCCTCACCCGCCGGAGCCTCCTCCAGGACCCCCACACGGCCGAGCGTGCGACGACGTTGCGGACAGCAACGGAGGAATCGCGGCGCGGGGCGGTCCGGGGAGGCGGCGTGCAGCCGCGGTTTCAGGTGCGCCCCGTTTCCAGCCCGCGCTCTAGACTCGCCCCGCATGCGGGCTCTGGTTACCGGGGGAGCGGGCTTCATCGGCTCGAACCTCGTCGATGCACTGGTGGAACGCGGCCACGACGTCGTCGTGCTCGACGACCTGTCTTCCGGCAAGCGCGAGAACCTCACCGACGCGCTCGCCGCGGGCGCGCGGCTGATCGAGGGCGACATCACCGACCGCGCGGCCGTCGACGAGGCGTTCACCGCCGCACGGCCCGACGTGGTCTGCCACCTCGCCGCCCAGATCGACGTCCGGCACTCGGTCGCTGACCCGGTCTTCGACCTCGGTGTCAACGTCGGCGGGACGATCAACATCCTCGAGGCGGCCGCGAGCGCGGGCACCCGCCGCGTGCTCTTCGCCTCGACCGGCGGCGCGATCTACGGCGAGGGCGAGGGGCGTGACCTGCCGCTTCCCGAGGGGGCCGAGTGCCGGCCCGACGCGCCGTACGGCCAGAGCAAATTCGCGGCGGAGGGCTACCTCTCGCTGTACTCGCGCCTGCGCGGCCTCTCCTGCGCGGCCCTGCGGCTCGGCAACGTCTACGGGCCGCGCCAGGACCCGCACGGCGAGGCCGGCGTCGTCGCGATCTACTGCGGCGCGCTGCTCGGGGGCGAGCAGCCGCTCGTCTTCGGCGACGGCGAGCAGACCCGCGACTACATCTACGTCGACGACGTGGTCGCCGGCTTTCTGGCGGCGATCGACCGCGAAGCCGAGGGCGTCTTCAACATCGGCACCGGGATCGAGACGAGCGTGCTCGAGCTCGGCCGCAAGCTGGCCGCGGCGCACGGCACCGAGTTCACGCCGAAGATGTGCCCGCCCCGCCCCGGCGAGGTCCAGCGCATCGCGATCGACCCGTCGCGCGCCGCGCGCGACCTCGGCTGGCGCGCCGAGGTGGAGCTCGCCGACGGCCTCGAGCGCACGCTCGCGTGGGCCCGCGCGCAGCTCACCTCCTGACCGCGCCCTAACCGCGATCTCGCGAGAACGCGCTTTTCGAGTGCGTAGTTGAGGCTCCCCGGGAGCGTCAAGTGCGAGCTCGCGGGCGGGGCGGTCGCGAGTTCGCGCCCCGGTCACCCTCCGCGCTCGTACGCCAGCGCCGCCCCGATGCGCTCGAGCTTGCTCGGGTGGGTGCCGAACGCCCACTGCGCCCAGCCGGGCGGGTCCGGGTCGGAGAGGTTCGTCTCGGCGAAGCGCACCTGCAGGTCGATGAGCGCCTGGGGGTCGTCGGTGAGCTCGAGCGCGAAGGCGTCCGCGCTCGCCTCCACCGCCCGCGAGAGCTGGTTCCCGGGGATCTCGATGAGGAAGGTGGCGATCCCGATCGCGAGCAGGAGGGCCGGCACCGACGCGGGCAGGCCGAGCGGGGCACCGGCGCGGCGGGCGAGCGCGCCAGCGAGCTCGCGCACGAACAGCATCCCCAGGGGCGCGGCGATCGCCACGAAGATGAGCCCCCGGCGGATGTCGGAGTGGGCGACGTGCCCGAGTTCGTGGGCGACGACCGAGGCGAGCTCGGGGCGGCCCGCCTCGTCGACCAGGTTGTCGTAGAGGACGACCCGCTTCGTCGGCCCGAGCCCGTCCACGTACGCGTTCAGGGTCGTCGAGCGCCGGCTCGCGTCGACCCTGTAGACCTCGCCGATGTCCACGCCCGCGCGCTCGCCGAGCTCGATGACCTCGGCGCGCAGGCTGCTGTCCTCCGGGAGCGCCTCGAAGTCGTTGAACCGCGGCGCGACGAGCACCGGCCAGACCACCGTGAGGAATACGGCGATCACGACGACCGCCGCCGCGCCCGGCAGCCACCAGCCCCGCGAAAACCGGCGGACGAGCGCAGAGATCACCGCGGCGGCGACGCCGAGGACGACCGCGTTCACAAGCGTCGACAGCGCGACGTCGCCGAGCCACCCCAGGTCGCTGCGCACCGAGATCCCGTAGTCCACGGCGCGCTCGTGGGCGATGAAGCCGACGGGGAGCTCGGCGAGCTGCGCGACCAGCGCCACCAGCGCGCCCGCGGCGAGCGCCCCGAGGA
>PKER01000004.1 GCA_002919115.1 bacterium | reverse complement strand
GCGCTTCGCGGAGTTGCCCGCGCGCCGCTAGCCCCGCCCGCGCGAGCGCGACATACCGACGGTTGATCCCACGAAAAGTCGACGTCGCGAAGGTCGCGTCCGCGAGCGCGACCTTTCGACGGTCGAACCCGCGACGGTCGTCGCCGGCGCCCCGTGTGCCCACCGGGCGCATATCCGCCCGAACTACGGAGGCGGGGCGCAGCGCGTCGGCTTATCTAGTGAAAAAGGCCCGCGGGAAGGCGATTGCTTGCGTTGCGTTTCGCTTCGCAAGCGAATTCAGGGGCCCCAAACCGCTTAATCAAGCCATGAAGACTGGTAGCTGCTTTAATTCACCGCGCCGCGGTCGGAATTGTTGTAAGAATTAGGGCGCCCTAATTAGGGCGCCCTAATTTGCGACCGGATCCCATGGGCGTGCCCCTGGGGACGACTAGGAGGGACGAAAGCTTTTGAAGGCAGTTCTGAGGACGACGAGGCTGGTGGCCGCCGCGCTGGCGCTGTCCGGCGCGGTCGCGGCGAGCGCAAGCGCGGAGGTCGTCGACATCAAGGGAGGCTGGGCCGACTGGGGCGTGAAGGAGACGTTCCGCAGCTACATCGGCGGCGCGGGCCAGATCTCGGTCAGCGACGGTGCCACCCGCAACCCCGACGGGACCTTCCGCTTCCCGCTGGTGGGCGGCACCCTGGACACCGAGACCGGCTTCGGTGAGGTCCAGCTCGGCGGGTCGGTCAACTTCTGGGCCCACGGCGGGGCGCTTGACATCACCGTCGCCAACCCGCGGGTCGTGCTCGCCGAGACGGATGCCCTGCTCTTCGCGGACTCCAAGAGCCTGCCGATGGGGCCGGGGGAGCCGATCGACGACAACCGCGATCTGATCGCCCTGGACACGGGCGCGGTTGCGCCGGCGATCGGCGCTACCGCCATCCAGTGGAACGAAATCCCGGCGACCCTGACCGGGAACGGTGCGCCGGTCTTCGGCAGCTACCCGGCCGAGACCGAGATGGACCCGCTCACGGTGGTCGCCGGCTTCGGCGAGAAGCCCGGGCTCAAGGTGCGCGGCAAGGCGCGGCTCGGCAAGTCGGCGAAGGCGGCCGTCGCCACCGTGCGCTGCAAGACGGGGCCCTGCACGGTCGTCGCCCCGAAGCGCGCGAAGGTGCGCGTCGGCGGCAAGCGGTTCAACGCCAAGGTGCAGGCGCCCGCTGAGGTGAACAGCGGCAAGCGCGCGGCGATCGCCGTCAAGGTCACCAAGCGCGTCGCGAAGAAGCTCGCCGGCAAGAAGGGCACGGTGCGGTTCGCCGTCGCCGTCGACGCCGGACCGGGCGCCGAGGTCAAGAAGGTCGTGAAGACGAAGCTCGTCGGGGGGAAGAAGCGATGACCACCCTCCAGACCTACAACCCTCACCAGGTTCCCGAGAACGTCGACCTGCCTGAGCCCCCGCCGCCGCTCAGCCCTCCGGCGCCGGCGACGGGGCCGACCGTCGCGGAGTACGCGCGCACGCTGGTCGACGCCCACTCGGCGGGCGCGCTCGCGACGCTGAGCTCCGACGGCAACCCCTGGGCGTCGCTGGTCAGCTACGGGTCCCTGGCCGACGGGTCGCCCGTGTTCATGCTCTCGACGCTTGCCGAGCACGGCCGCAACGTCGCGCGCGACCCGCGGGCGAGCCTCGTGGTCGCCGAGGCCTGGAACGACCAGGAGCCGCTCGCGCACGGCCGCGTGACGCTGGTCGGCAAGGTCGAGCGGCCCACGGGCGAGGCCGCCGAGCTCGCGCGCGAGGCGCACCTGAAGGCGGTGCCGAGCGCGGCCGCCTACGAGAGCTTCGGCGACTTCTCGCTGTGGGTGCTGCGCGTTGAGCGCGTGCGCTGGGTCGGCGGCTACGGCCGCATGGACTCGGCGGGCGCGGCCGAGTACGCCGCGGCGGAGCCCGATCCCACCCGCCCGGCGGCGGCCGCTGCGGTCGCGCACCTGAACGAGGACCACGCCGACGCCCTGCTCAACATCGCGAGGGCGCTGGCGGGCTATCCGGACGCGACCCTGGCGCGGTGCACGGGCATCGACCGCTACGGCCTCGAGCTCGCGATCGAGACGCCGCGCGGCAAGGCGCCGGCGCGCGTCGCGTTCGCGGCGCCCGTCGGGGAGGCGGCCGGCCTGCGGGAGGCCACCGTCGAGCTCTCCCGCCGGGCGCGAGGGGAGGCGGCCTGATGCGGCGCGCGCTCGCCTGCCTCGCCATCCTCGCCGCCTTCGCGGCGTTCGCCACCCCGGCCGAGGCCGCGAAGAAGAAGCGGATCGTGGCGCTCACGCCGTTCGCGGCGAACACGCTGGTCAAGCTCGGAGTGAAGCCGGTCGCGGTCGGGCTCACGCCGGGCCAGGCGAAGTACCACCGCAAGCTCTCCGGCGCGATCCGCCTGCCGCTCTCGCACGCGTCGAACGGGCCGAACCTCGAGCAGCTCGTCGACCTCGATCCCGACATCGTGTTCTCGGAGCGCACCTGGCGCGCGGGGCACGGCGCGATCCGCAACCTCGGGATCAGGGTCGTCGAGAGGGACCCGGTTCGCGTCGCCCAGGTGCCGAAGAAGATCAAGGCGATCGGCAAGGTTGTGGGCAAGCTCAAGCGCGCGAAGAAGCTCGCCCGCAAGGTCAAGCGCCAGATCCGCAAGGCGCGGCGCAACATCCGCAAGCGCCCCAAGGTGCTCGTCATCCTCGGCGTCGGGGAGCAGCCGTACGCGTTCCTGCCGAACAGCTGGGGCGGCAACCTCGTCGCGGCCGCGGGCGGGAAGCTCCTCACCAGCGGCCTGACCGCCGACGGCGAGGGCTTCATGGTGAGCGGCGGGTTCGCCCACCTCAACCCCGAGGAGATCATCAGCCGCAACCCCGACGTGGTCATCGGGGTCCCGCACGGGCGTGCCAGCGACCGCGAGTACAGCGCCGAGCAGCTGCGCAACAACCCGGCCATCCAGGCGACGAACGCCGGCCAGAACGGCCGCGTGTACGTGACCGCGCGCAACACCCTGCTGCAGGCGGGGACCGACGTGGCGGCGACGATCAGGATGGTCCGCAGGCAGTTCCTGAAGAACTGAGCGGTGGTGGCGCTCACGCCGGCCACAATCGCGCGCCGGAGCGCGGTCATCGCGGCCGCGCTCGTCGCGCTGCTTGCGGCGGTGGGCGCCTCGCTCGCGCTCGGGGCGGTCGAGATCCCGCTGAGCACTGTGATCGACGCCCTGTTCGGCGACCTCGCCGACAGCCCGCAGCGCAAGATCGTCATGGACATCCGGCTGCCGACCACGGTCGAGGCGGTCGCGGTGGGCGCGTCGCTCGGGGTGGCCGGCGCCGTCCTGCAGGGCGCGCTCGCCAACCCGCTCGCCTCCCCGGACGTGATCGGCGTCACCGCGGGGGCGGGCTTCGGCGCGACGCTGATCCTGCTCGCGTTCCCCGGGTCGGTCGCGCTCCTGCCGGTCGGCGCGATGGTCTTCGGGCTGCTCGCCGCGGCCATCGTCTTCGCGATCGCCTGGAGCGGCCGCAACCGCGGCGGGGTGGCCCAGGTGATCCTCGCCGGGATCGCCGTCGCCGCGCTGTTCGGGGCGGCGACCACCTCGCTGATGACCGCGTTCCCCGACCGCGTCGGGTCCGTGGTCTTCTTCATGGCGGGCGGCCTCACGCCGAACGCGTGGACCGATCTCGAGTCGTTCTGGCCCTACTTCGTGGGCGGGCTCGTGCTCGCGCTGGTGCTGATCCGGCCGCTCGACCGCCTCGCGCTGGGCGACGACGTCGCGGCGTCGCTGGGCAGCCGCCCCCAGGTCATCCGCCTCGCTGCGGGGCTCTGCGCCGCGGTGCTCGCCTCGGCGGCGGCGGCGCTCGTCGGCCTGCTGAGCTTCCTGGGCCTCGTCGTCCCGCACGTCGTGCGCATGGCCGGGGGCACGTCCAGCCACGGCTTCGTGATCCCGGCGTCGGCGCTCGCCGGGGCGGCCCTGCTCACCGCGGGCGACGTGCTGGCGCGCAACATCGCCGCGCCGCTCGTCCTGCCGGTCGGGCCGTTCATGGTCGTGCTGGGCGTCCCGCTGTTCCTGTGGCTTCTGAGGAGGGCGGCGTGACCGCGGCTGAGGCGCAGGCTCCGGCGCTCGAGGCGCGTGACGTGCACGTGCGGCTGGGCGGCGCGCCGATCCTGCGCGGCGCGGATCTGC
>PKER01000174.1 GCA_002919115.1 bacterium | reverse complement strand
CCCCACGTTCAGCCCTGGTCGTCGTTTTTCGAACACCAGGGCTGAACGTGGCGCCGCGCCCTTCGCACGTTCAGCCCTGGTCGTCGGATTTCGAACACCAGGGCTGAACGTCGGGCGGGGCGGCGCGTTCAGCCGTGGTCGCCGGAAACCGGCGACGTGGGTCGAACGTGAGGTTGGTGGGTTGAACGTGAGGTTGCGGGGGCGCGGGCGGTTCGGACATCCGTCCATTTTTCGCACCCTCGGTTCAAGTTTGCGGAAAAGCCGCAGGGCGCGCTGGGCGTTTTTCACCGATGGACGGCCATTTCGCCGACCTAGAGTTACTGATTCGGACGCTTGACGTTGCTCAGGAACGGTTCCCGACTTCAAGGAGGAAGTCATGACATGCAGATTTCGGCGGGGAGCGGCGCTGGCTGCACTTGCGGCCATCAGCGCATCTCTCATGGCGGGGGCGCCGGCTGCCCTCGCTCAGGATTCCTCCGTTGACACCTACGGCGGCACCGGGGGGAATGTGGTAGCGAAGGTCGACGGTCCGACGGCGGACCCGCCGAGCACCGCGGGCACGCTGCCGTTCACCGGTTTCGACCTCGCGCTGGCGGGCCTTGGCGGGCTGCTGCTGCTGGGCGTGGGGTTTGCGCTCTCGCGCGCGGTGCGGCCGGCGGCCCCAGCCCATCGGGGGGACGGCTGACCCGGTCCTGCCAGGTCGGGAGCCGAGGCTGGAATGGGTGACGAGGCAACGCCGGCGGTCGACGTCAGCGTTGTCATCGTCGCCCATTCGGCCCGCCACGAGCTGGAGCGCTGCCTGGAGTCGATTGACCGCCACGCGGGCGATCTGGCGGTCGAGACGATCCTCGTGGACAACGCGTCCACGGACGGCACCGTGCCGTGGGTGCGCGGCGAGCACCCCGAGGTGCGGATCGTCGAGCTCGCCGAGAACATCGGCGTGGCCGCGCGCCGCTTCGGGCTCGAGGTCGCGCGCGGGCGCTACGCGATGTTCCTCGACAGCGACGCCGCCCTCACCGAGGGCGCGCTCCAGACCATGGTCGCGGCGCTCGACGAGCACGACTCCTGGGGGCTGGTGGGCCCGCGCCTCGTCGGCGACGACGGCGAGCTCCAGCGCTCCTGCCGCCGGTTCCCGCCGCTGCTTCTGCCGGTGATGAGGCGCCCGCCGCTCAACCGCTGGCTCGAGGACTCGGGCCCGGTCCGCCGTCACCTCATGGAGGACGTGGACCCCAACCAGGTCCGCCCGGTCCTGTACCTGCTCGGCGCCTGCCAGCTCTTCCGCCGCCAGCTCGCCGAGCAGCTCGGCCCGCCGGAGTGGGTTTTCCTCGGGATGGACGACGCCGACTGGTGCCTGCGCATCCAGGACGCGGGCTACGACGTCGTCTACCTCCCCACCGCGACCGTCATCCACTCCTACCAGCGCCGCACGGCCAAGCAGCCGCTCTCGCGCGCCGCGCTCTCGCACCTGCGGTCGTTCCTCGCGCTCCAGTGGCGCCACCGCTTCCTGCGTCGCGATGCGCTGCGCCGCCAGGCCGAGCTCGACCGCGTGGCCCCTGCGTAAGCGCCCCGCGACGTAGACTCCCCCTCATCCCGCCTGCCGCTCATGGGCCTCGACGAGCTGACAGCAACCCTCTGGCGACGGCGTGTGGTCCTCCTCCTCACGTTCATCGCGTGCGCGGGCGCGATCGCAGCCGTCACCTTCTCCCTGCCGCCGACCTACGAGGCCTCCGCGACGCTCACGGTGAGCGCGGGCGACGAGGAGGGCGGCCGGGTGCTGGACGCCTCGCAGAGCGAGCAGCTCACGCGCACCTTCACGGCGCTCGCGGCCAACCCGGCCACCGCCGACACCGCCCGCGAGGCCGTGGGCGGCGTCACGCGCACGGAGCTGCTCGACAAGATGGCGTTCGCGCCGATCGAGCGCACCCAGCTTTTGCAGATCACCGCCCGCGACGAGGACCCGGCCCGCGCCGCGGAGATCGCCAACGCCTACGCCGAGGCGTTCGTCTCGAGCTCGGAGCGGAAGTTCGAGGAGGGCTCGCTGCCCGCCGCGGCCCGCCTCACCGAGCCCGCGGTCGAGCCCACCGACCCGAGCAGCCCCAACGTCCCCCTCTACCTGGGCTTCGGCATCGTGCTGGCCGCGCTGCTCGCCGTCGGCGCCGCGCTCGCGCGCGAGCGCTTCGACCGGCACCTGCGCATCGAGCCCGACGCGCAGACGCTCTTCGACTACCCGATCCTCGCCCGGATCCCCGACGTGCCCGCCGCCTGGCGGGCCGCGCAGGCACCGGTCGAGGACGCGCGGCTCGCGGACGGGATGCGGGTGCTCCGCACGAGCATCGAGCTCGCCCCCGGCGGCGCCGCGCGCACGCTCATGGTCACCGGGAGCGCCGCCTCGGAGGGCAAGAGCACGCTGGCCGCCCAGCTCGCCTTCGCCGCCGCCCGCGACGGCGACCGGGTCACGCTGATCGAGTGCGACCTGCGCCGCCCGTCTTTCGACTTCGCCACAGCCCACGGCGCTGACGGGCCGCGCGGCCTAAGCCTGGTCGACTACCTCTCCGGCCGCGGGAGTGCGCGCGACGTGATGCGCGAGGAGCACCCCGGGCTGAACGTCGTCTACGGCGGCGAGCCCGAGGCGAGCCCCGCGCGGCTCCTGCGCTCGCCGCGGCTCACCGAGCTCGTCGACCTCGCCCGGCACCTGAGCGACTGGGTGATCATCGACGCGCCCCCGGCCTCGATCGGCGACGACGCCCTGCTCCTGACCCCCCACGTCGACGGGGTCATCTTCGTCGTCAACCCGGAGGTCACCGACTCGTCGCGCGCCCGCGCCGGGCTGCGCCGCCTCGAGCGGGTCGGCGCGCGGATCCTCGGGATCGTCGCCAACCGCACGGAGACGCCCGAGCAGAGCAGCTACTACTACCTGGCCGGCCGAGCAGGGGCTGCGTCGCACCGCACGCCGGCCAAGCGCTAGTGGCCGCCCGGCGGGCAGCCGGCCTTTGGGTCGTCCCGCTGGCGGTCGCCGCCGCCGCGCTCTGGCCGCTGAGCGCGACGTTCGTGAGCCCCACCGCGATGCCGGCCGCCCTGGTCGCCGCCGGCGCAGTCGCAGCCACGGTCGCGCGCCCCGCCTACGGCATCGCCCTGGCCCTCGCCCTCGCGCCGTTCATCAACACCGTGGTCGGCGGCTCCCCGGTCAAGCCCGTGCAGCTCATCGTGCCGGCGCTCGCCTTCGGCGTGCTCGTCTACGTCGCGCTCGTGCGCCGCGAGCCGCTGCGCGCCGAGCGGTCGCGCACGCTCACGGTCGCGGTCGTCGGCTTCGGCGCCGCCGCCCTGCTCGTGAGCGCGCAGGCGCTCGAGCCGTCCCAGTCGGTCAACAAGCTCGTCCTGATCGCGACCGCGATCGCCCTCTACCTGGGGGTGCGCCTGGCCTGCCGCGAGCGTGCGGACATGACCGTGATCGTCGCCGGCGCGCTCGCCGGGATGCTCGCGGCCTCGGTCCAGGGCATCGCCCTGCACTTCGCCGGCACCTTCAGCGAGCAGGGGTTCGTCTCGGGCGGCGAGGTGGTCGGGCGCGTCCAGGGCTCCTTCGGCCACCCCAACCTCTACGCGGGATACCTAGCCGTGCTCGTGCCGGTCGCGGTCGCGGTGCTCGCCACGCGTGACTTCGGTGGCGCGATGCGCTGGCTGGCCGCGGCCGCGCTCGCGCTCGCGGTGCCGGCCGTGTACTGGTCGTACGCGCGCGGCGCCCTCGTCGGGCTGATCGCGGGCGCGCTCGTCTGGTTCGCGGTCACGCGTCCCCGCTGGGCGATCGCCACGGTCGTCGTGCTGGTCGCCGGCGCGGTCGCGCTCGCCCCCTCCACCCTGCGCGAGCGCTTCGACCCCGAGACCAGCGGCGGCGACATCCAGCTCCGCTCGGACATCTGGAACGCCGCCTTCGAGATCTACGGGGACCACCCCGTGCTCGGCGTGGGCGTGAACAACTTCAGCACCGCCTACGAGGAGCTCCCGGCGACGGCGGCGAACGCGTCGCAGCGGCGCCTGCTGCACCAGGACCAGCTGCTCGTGCCGCCCCACCCGCAGAGCCAGTACCTGCAGGCGCTCAGCGAGGGCGGCATCGTCGGCATCGCGGCCCTCGCGGGCCTGATCGCCGCCGCCCTGATCGCGCTCGTGCGCGCCGCGCGCGCCGCCGGCCCCCGC
>PKER01000305.1 GCA_002919115.1 bacterium | reverse complement strand
CAGCACCGGTACGGCGTAGCCGGCCCAGGCGATCATCTCCAGCACGCTGGGCTGCGCGGTGATGTTGAACATCCCGGCGAGCAGCGCCGAGTACCAGGCGTCCGGCGGCAGCGCGCCGCTGATGTCGAAGGCGAGCGTGTTCAGCCCGGGCAGCACGCCGGCCTCCTGGAGGTCGTGCACGGCGTACTTGAGGATGCCCGCGGCCACCAGGATGAGCAGCAGGCCCGTCCAGGTGAAGAACACGCCGAGGTTGATCCGGATCGCGCTGGCGTAGATGCCCCAGGCGAGCGCGATCGCGGTGAGCACGCCCAGGCTGATGCCGATCAGCGGGGCCGCGGTCGTGGCGGCCCCCTGCGCGGAGGCGAAGAAGAGCAGCGCCGTCTCCAGCCCCTCGCGCGCGACGGCGAGGAACGCCACCACCACGACCGCCGTCGAGCCGACCGCGACCGCCTCGCCGAGCCTCGCCCGCAGCTCGCCGCCGATGCTCCGGGCGGCCCCGCGCATCCAGAAGATCATCCAGGTGACGAACCCGGTCGCGAGCAGCGAGGTGACCGCCTCGAACAGCTCCTGGTGCTCGTACTCCAGGTGCGCGGCGGTGAAGGTGAGCAGCGCGCCGAACGCGACGGACAGCGCCACGGCGATGCCCACGCCCGTCCAGACGTGGCCGAGCCGGTCCCGGCGGTCGCTCTTGACCAGGAAGGCGACGAGGATCGACACGACGAGGGCCGCCTCCAGGCCCTCCCGCAGGCCGATGAGGTAGCTGGCGAACACGGGCGGCTCCAAGATTGCTTAGCCTTACCTAACTTAGGTCAGCTTTACCTTACAACTGTTGCGCTTCGCCGTCTGCCCCGGGGATCCCGGGCTCGCCGGGCGGGTGATCGGGGCTGCGCGAGCGACGCGCGGGATCGTGGCCCGCGGGAAAACCGGTTGACCCGTCGCGGCCCGGTGCGTAGTGTCGGACGCGCTCTGTCGTCGTCCCTGGGAGCACAGCGTGGAGAACTGAGGTCCGGCACCGCGCACGTCGCCTGTTCGATTCGCGGCGTGCCGCGCGAGACCTCAGTCGCGTCGTCTCCGTCCACGCGTTCCGGCTCCTCTGTTCCGGACGGCTCGCCGCTCTTCCGTCCGCGGCGTACGCGGTGCCTTCACCCGCCCTGTCATCAGGCCCGGTCGGCGGGCCGGACATGCCCGAGGAGGCGCCGAATCTTGTCGCATACCACGTCGAATTCCAGGCAGAGTTCCCGGCCGTACTCCATCGTCTGTGCCGAGTTGTCGTTCTCGTGGCCGGACGGCACGCCGGTGTTCGACCGGCTCGATATCGCGTTCGGGCCGGGCCGTACCGGGCTGATCGGGGCCAACGGGTCGGGCAAGTCCACGCTGCTGCGGCTGATCGCGGGCGAGCTGCGGCCCGCGTCCGGCACGGTGAACGTGGCGGGCGACATCGGGTACCTGCCGCAGAACCTGCCGCTCGACGTCGGGCGCACCGTCGCCGGGCTGCTCGGCGTCGAGGAGGTGTGCCGGGCCCTGCGCGACCTGGAGCGCGGCGGCCTCTCCGAGGACGAGCTCGCCGACCGGCTCGCCGTGATCGGCGACGACTGGGACGTCGAGGAACGGGCCCGCGCCGAGCTCGACCGGCTCGGCCTGCGGCACGTCGGGCTCGACCGCCCGGTGGGCACGCTCTCCGGCGGCGAGGCCGTCATGGTCGGGCTCGCCGCCCAGTTCCTGCGCCGGCCGCGGGTGCTGCTGCTCGACGAGCCGACGAACAACCTCGACCTCGACGCGCGGCACCGGCTCTACGAGGCGGTCGACGGCTGGGGCGGGGTGATGGTGGTGGTGAGCCACGACCGCGCCCTGCTCGACCGCGTCGACCAGATCGCCGACCTGTCCCGGCGCGGGGTGCGCGTGTTCGGCGGCAACCTCTCCGCGTACGAGGAGGCGCTCGCCGTCGAGCGGGAGGCCGCCGAGCGGGAGCTGCGCAACGCCGGTGCCGAGGTACGGCGGCAGCGGCGCGAGCTCATCGAGGCCGAGGTGAGGCTCGCCCGGCGGGTGCGGTACGGCAACAAGATGTACGCCAACAAGCGCGAGCCGAAGGTCGTCATGCAGGAGCGCAAGCGCCAGGCCCAGGTGGCCGCGGGCAGGCACCGCGAGCTGCACCGGAACCGGCTCGACGCGGCGCGGCGGCGGCTCGCCGAGGCCGAGGAGGCCGCCCGCGACGAGCCGCGGATCCGCGTCGAGCTGCCCCGGACCGAGGTCCCGGCCGGCCGTACCGTCGTGGTGCTCGACGAGGTGACGACGCGGGCCGGGAACCCGCCGATGAGCCTCACCATCCGGGGCCCGGAGCGGATCGCGCTGCTCGGCCCCAACGGCGCCGGCAAGACCACGCTGCTGCGCACGATCGCCGGGGAGCTGCCCCCGGCCGGCGGCACGGTCCGGGCCGAGATCGACGGCCTGCGCTACCTGCCGCAGCGGCTCGACATCCTCGACGAGTCGCTGAGCGTGCTCGACAACGTGCGCGCCTTCGCGCCCTCGGCGCCGGTGAACACGATCCGCGCCGGGCTCGCCCGCTTCCTGTTCCGCGGTGCCCGGGCGGAGCTGCCCGCCGCCGCCCTGTCCGGCGGCGAACGCCTCCGCGCCGTGCTCGCCGCGCTGCTGCTCGCCGAGCCGCCGCCCCGGCTGCTCCTGCTCGACGAGCCCACCAACAACCTCGACATGCCCGCGGTGGACCGGCTGGTCGAGGCCCTCGCCGCCTACCGCGGCGCCCTCGTCGTCGCCGCCCACGACGTGCCGTTCCTCGCCTCGATCGGCATCACCCGCTGGCTGCGCCTGACCAGAGAGGGCGGGCTCGTGGAGATCGACCCGCCCGACCCGTGGTGACCGGCCCCGGCGAGCGCGTCGCCACGTGCGGCAAGGGTCGCGTCTCTGATCGAGAACGCACGACGCGGGCGGCGGCCGGTGATCGGGCCGGGGCCGCCGCCACGGGCGTCTTCTCCCGCCCTCGAAGACCGTCGCGACGACCGGCCCCGGTTCGCCCGCGGCCGAAGGCGGCGCCCTCGCCGGGCCCACCCCCGTTGAGCCCCCTTTCTGGGGCGAACATTGACAAGAGTTAAACGTGCCGCAAACGTTGAAGGGGTGATCTCCTCTCGTTGGACCCCCGTCGCGTTGACGTGCGTGTGCGTCCTCGCGGCGTGCACCGCGGGCGAGGGCGCCGCGGGCGGAGCCGGTGGGCGGGCCGCGTCCACCGCGACGTCCGCGGCGGCGACGCCGGACGCGTCCCCCAGCCCGACCGGCCTGTCGCCGGAGCGCTACCGGTCAGCGCTCCGGGCGGCGATGAAGCCGGTCAGGTCGAGCTTCGCGAGCCTCGCCAAGGCGAGGTCGATCGACGCGCTCGAGTCCCGGCTGAAGCGGACGGAGAACGCGCTCGCCGACGCGGTGGACCGGCTCGCCGAGCTCGACCCGCCGCCGGAGGCGGCAGCCGAGCACGCCGCGTACGTCGACCGGCTGAGCGACGTCCACCAGCGGGTCGGCGGCCTGCGGGGCGACGTCAGGGACGGATCGCTGTGCACGTCGTCGGCCGTGCGCACCCGGCTGGGCAAGGGTCCGTTCGAGAGGCTGGCGGACGCCGCGAAGGACCTGAACGCCCGGGGCGACTACGGCGCCCAGGCGATCAGCGTCAAGGTGCCCAAGCGGCGGACCCGCCGCCTGGCGAACGGCGCGTTCATCCGCAACGGAGGCCGCGGCGGGCGCGGCTACCTGCGCATCCGCAACGGGCTGTCCCAGGACGCCGTGGTCACCCTGGTGCAGGGGAAGTCCAAGGTGCTCAGCGTCTACGTGCGCAAGCGCAAGACCTACCAGATCAACAGCGTCCGGGACGGCACGTACCGGATCTACTACACCACGGGGGAGGACTGGGACCGGTCGGCGCGCACCTTCACCCGCGACTGCGCGTTCCGGCGCTTCGAGAAGTCGGTGCGCTTCCGGACCTACCGCACCGGCTACGTGATCCGCTGGCACAACTGGTCGCTGTCCCTGCACGCGGTGGTCGGCGGCAACGCCCGCACCCGGAACGTGAAGCCGCGCGACTTCCCCCGCTGACCGACCCCCGCCCGAGCCCCGATCGAACCCCGCCCGAGCCCCGATCGAGTTCCGGCCGAACCCCGATCGCACGCCTGCCGAAACCGCGCGGCCCCGGCCGCGCGCGCGGCCGCCGGGC
>PKER01000142.1 GCA_002919115.1 bacterium | reverse complement strand
GGCGACCGGCGACCCGGGCCAACACCAGCCCCACATCAACCACCAGCAAAGCTGGAAGCTGGTAGCTGGCGGCTGGCAGCTGGAAGCTTTAATGCTTCTCATGCAGCAGGCTGAGCTGGCGCGGCGGTTCATCGACGCGTTCAATGGGCGCGATCTCGACGCGTTTGTCGAGACCCTGCATCCCGAGGTCGAGATCCACGGGATGCGCGGCACGCGGCGGGGCCGCGAGGAGGCCCGCGAGTGGGCGACGCGCCCGCGCGGCGGCGTCCAGCAGACGATCGTGGTGGAGGAGATGCGCGAGCGGGCGGACCACGTGCTCGCGCTGATCGTCCGCGAGTGGCGGTGGGACGAGATGGAGCCGGGCGGCGGCGAGCTCGCCGGCACCGACGTGATGGCCTGGCTGTTCCGCTTCGCCGACGGCCTCATCCGCGAGTGGCGGCCGTTCGAGAACCGGGCCGACGCCGAGGCGCGGTTCGAGGAAGTCACGGCGGCCTCGTAGAGTTGTCGGTGACATGGCCGAGACGGTTCCGATCGAAGACGTAGGCGCGCGCATCGAGGGGGCACGCGAGGGGCTCAAGCTCCTCGCGGACTACCTTTGACCCCGCTGAGCTCGAGCGGACCGTCGCGCGTCTAGAGGAGGAGATGCAGCGGCCGGGCTTCTGGGACGACCAGGAGGAGGCCGCCAAGACCTCAGCCGAGCACGCTCGTGTGCAGCGGCGGCTCGAGTCGTTCCGCGCGCTCGAGCGCGACGTCGAGGACCTCGCCGACCTGGCGGAGATGGCCGACGAGGACCCCGAGATCCGCGCCGAGCTCGAGGGCCAGCTCGTCTCGGTCGAGCGCCGCCTCGCCGAGCTCGAGGAGTCGCGCCTCTTCCAGGGGCAGTACGACGCGGGCGACGCCGTGGTGACGATCCGCTCCGGCGCCGGCGGCACCGACTCCCAGGACTGGGCGGAGATGCTCCTGCGCATGTACCTGCGCTGGGCGGAGCGCCGCGGATTCGACGTCGAGATGAAGGAGGCGTCCGAGGGCGAGGAGGCCGGCATCAAGTCGGCCACGTTCCTCGTGCACGGGGAGAACGCCTACGGCCTGTTCGCGGCCGAGCGCGGCGTGCACCGGCTCGTGCGCATCTCGCCGTTCGACTCGCAGGCGCGCCGGCACACCGCCTTCGCGCAGGTCGACGTCGCCCCGCTGGTGGACGACGAGGTCGAGGTCGAGATCGACGAGGACGACCTGCGCATCGACACCTACCGGGCCTCGGGCGCGGGCGGCCAGCACGTGAACAAGACCGACTCCGCCGTGCGGATCACGCACCTGCCGACCGGCATCGTCGTGCAGTGCCAGAACGAGCGCTCGCAGACGCAGAACAAGGCGACCGCGATGCGCCTGCTCCGCGCGAAGCTGCTCGAGGAGGAGGAGCGCAAGCGCGCCGAGGAGCTCGCCGCGGAGCGCGGCGAGCAGAAGTCGGCGGAGTGGGGGTCGCAGATCCGCAGCTACACGCTGCATCCCTCGCAGCGCGTCAAGGACCACCGCACGGGCTACGAGGTGGGCGACGCGAACCGCGTCCTCGACGGCGACCTCGACGGGTTCGTCCGCGAGTACCTGAACCAGAACGCGGGCTCCTAGCCGCGCGGGGCCCCTGCCGCCCCGCCAGTTGCAGGTCGCCGGTTGGGCGAGACCCCCGCGGTTCAGGTACCCGCGCTGGCAGCTGGCAGCTGGCAGCCGGCCCAATACGGGGTACCGTAGGCGCATGGCGATCAAGGCGGCCGTGGGCGTGTCGAGGGATCTCGATGCCGTGGCCGCCATCGACGACGCCGCCGAGCAGGTCCGCGAGGGGCTCGACGGCGCCCGCCCGGACTTCTGCCTGCTGTTCGTGGGCGCGCCCCACCTCGAGCACGGCGACGCGGCCGTCGCCGTCGCGCAGGACGCGCTGCGGCCGCGGGCGCTGATCGGCTGCGGCGCGGGCGGCGTGGTCGGCGGGCGGCGCGAGATCGAGGACGGCCTCGGGGCGGTGCTCTGGGCGCTCTCGGCGCCGGACGGGACCTTCGACGTGCGCCACCTCGAGACCGAGCCGCTGGAGGGCGCGATCGCCCTCGGCGGGCTGCCGGAGGAGCCCGGCGAGTACGGCGACGCGATGATCGTGCTGGCCGACCCGCACACGTTCTCGGCCGACGCCCTGCTGGAGCACCTGAACGAGGTCCGCCCTGGGATGCCCGTGCTCGGCGGGCTCGCCTCGGCGTCGGCGCCGGGGTCGGCCTCGCTCTTCATCGACGGCCTGGTCGTCGACGAGGGCGCCGTCGTCTGCTGCATGAGCGGCGTCCCGGTGATCCCGTGCGTGTCGCAGGGCGCGGCCCCCGTCGGGCCCGAGATGACCGTCACCGCCGCCGAGGGCAACGTGATCGCCGAGCTCGCGTCGAAGCCCGCCCTCGAGCGGCTGCGCGACGCGATCGAGGCGCTCGACGCCCGGGAGCGCCAGCTCGCCGCCGAGGGCCTCCTGCTGGGCGTCGTGATCGACGAGAACAAGCCCGAGTACGAGCGCGGCGACTTCCTCGTGCGCCCCATCGTGGGCGCCGACCCCGACACCGGGACGATCACGGTCGCGGAGCGCGTGCGCGTCGGACAGACGGTGCGCCTGCACGTCCGCGACGGCGCCTCGGCGGCCCTCGACCTGAGCGACGCGCTCAGCCTGCAGACTCAGGCCCTGGGCGCGGGCGGGGCGGCCGGCGCGCTGCTGTTCACCTGCAACGGCCGGGGCCGGCACATGTTCACCGTGCCCGACCACGACGCCACGGCCGTGAGCGACGCGCTCGGCGCGCCGACCGGCGGCTTCTTCTGCGCCGGCGAGATCGGCCCGGTCGGCGGGCGCAACTTCCTGCACAGCTTCACGGCGACGATGGCCGTGTTCCCGCGCGAGTAGGCCCCCGCAACCCCGGGGGCCACGAACTAAGCTGCGCCGCGTGGAGCAGGAGACGATCGCTGCCGTCGTCGCCCGCGCGCTGGCCGAGGACCTCGGTGACGAGGGCGATGTGACCGCGCAGGCCGTGGTGCCCGCGGGCGCCCGCGCCCGCGCGCGCATCCTCCAAAAGCAGCCCGGCGTGCTCTTCGGCCTGGACGCCGCCGCCGAGGCGTTCGCGCAGTGCGGCGCGGACAACTTCGACCGGCTCGTGGTCGAGAGCCAGTGGCGCTCCGCGGTGCCCGTCGAGGTGGCCGTGGTGACCGGGCCGGCGCGCGCCCTGCTCGCCGCGGAGCGGACCGCCCTCAACCTCCTCTGCCACCTCTCCGGGATCGCGACGCTCACCGCGCGCTACGTGGAGGCGGCCCAGGCGCGCGGCCGCGCGACCGTGCTGGACACGCGCAAGACGCTGCCCGGGCTGCGCGCGCTGGAGAAGGCGGCCGTCGTGGCGGGCGGGGGCGCCAACCACCGCATGGGCCTCTACGACGCGATCCTCATCAAGGAGAACCACGCCGCGATCGCGGGCGGCGTCGGGGCCGCGGTGCGCGCGTGCCGCGCGGCGCGGCCCGACCTGCCGATCGAGGTCGAGTGCCGGGACGCCGCCGAGGTGGCGGAGGGGATCGCGGCCGAGGCCGACCGCCTGCTCCTCGACAACATGACGACGGACGAGCTGCGCGCCGCGGTCGAGGCGCGCGACCGGGCCCGCGGCGAGACGGGCAGGGCGCCCGAGCTCGAGGCCTCGGGCGGGGTCACGCTCGAGACCATCGGCGCGATCTCGGCGACCGGCGTCGACTACGTGTCGGTCGGCGCGCTCACCCACTCGGCCCCGGCCCTCGACCTGAGCATGCTCCTCGAGCCCGCGTGAGCGAGGAGCCTCCCACCCGCGACGCGGCCACGCGCCCCGGCGAAGGCGCGGGGGAGCCGCGCGGGCTGCGCCCGGGCGACGAGTTCGCGGGGTACCGCATCGAGGCCGAGCTCGGTAGGGGCGGGATGGGGGTCGTCTACAGGGCGCGGCACCTCGCGCTCGACCGCGAGTGCGCGCTGAAGGTGATCGCCGCCGACCTCGCGGCCGACGAGCGCTTCGTCGAGCGCTTTCGGCGCGAGGCTCGCCTCGCGGCCTCGATCGATCACCCCAACGTGGTCCCGGTCTACGACGCCGGTGAGGAGGGGGGCGCTCCGTTCATCGCGATGCGCCTGATCCCGGGCGAGGACCTGGCCGCGCTCGTGCGGCGCGAGGGCCCGCTCGAGCTCGGCCGGGC
>PKER01000193.1 GCA_002919115.1 bacterium | reverse complement strand
GGCGACGCGGAGCGGCTCGGGCGTCTCCCGGATGTGCTTCGCCATCACCACGACCGCGTCGTCGTCGACGAAGGGCGGCCGGCCCGTGACGAGCTGGTAGAGCAGCACGCCGACCGAGTAGAGGTCGCTCCGGTGATCGAGCGCCTTCCCCTGCGCCTGCTCGGGCGACATGTAGCGCGGCGTGCCGAACACGGTTCCGGCTTGCGTCTCGAGCTGATCGATCTTGCGGTCGTCGCGGAACGCCTTCGCGATCCCGAAGTCGAGGACCTTCACGACGGGGCGCGCGTGGCCGTCGATGCGCGCGAGGAAGATGTTGTCCGGCTTCAGATCGCGATGGACGATGCCGACCGCGTGCACGGCGGCGAGCGCGCCGAGCACCTGCCGCGCGATGGGCAACAGCTCCTCGACGCGGAGGTGCCCGCGACGCTCGAGCCGATCGCGGAGGCTCTCGCCTACGAGGAGCTCCATGGCCATCCACGGCGCTCCCTCGTGCTCGCCCGCGTCGAAGACCTCGACCACGCCCGGGTGGCGCACCTTCGAGGCCGCGATGCCTTCGCGGAAGAAGCGCTGCACCCAGTCGCGGTTCGAGACGAAGTCCGCGCCCATCACCTTGAGCGCGACCTGCTTCTCGAGGATGAGGTTCGTGGCGACGTAGACGGCGCCCATGCCGCCCGCACCGAGGAGGCGGTCCACGCGGTACTTGCCGGCGACGATCTGGCCGGGGGTGAGCACGAGCGCCAGCTTACGGGCCGCGGTGCTCTTTTGACAGCCTCGGAGCTCGAGCGTGCGAACGGCCGGCCCGCGGAGGCCGAGGCACGGGCCGAGCGCTCGGCGCTGGACACCGTCCGGGACTACATCGCGCTCACCAAGCCGCGGATCATCTCGCTGCTGCTGCTGACCACGGTCGCGACCATGGTCGTGGCCGCGCCGGAGGGCCTCTCGTTCGCCACGATCATGTGGACGATGGTGGGCGGGTACCTGGCCGCCGGCGGCGCGGGCGCGATCAACCACTACCTCGATCGCGACCGCGACGCGCGCATGGCCCGCACCCGCAGCCGGCCGCTCGTCGCGGGGCGGATCGAGCCGGTGCGCGGCCTGGTCTTCGGCGTGGTCCTGGGCGTGATCGCCGCCGTGCAGCTCACGCTCACGGTGAACGCGCTCGCGGCCGCGCTCTCCATGGTGGGGCTGCTCGGCTACGTGTTCGTCTACACCGTCTGGCTGAAGCCGCTCACGCCGCAGAACATCGTGATCGGCGGCGCCGCCGGCGCCGTGCCGCCGCTGGTCGGCTGGGCGGCCGCCACGGGCGGGCTGAGCTGGGACGCGCTCTACCCGTTCACGATCGTCTTCCTGTGGACGCCGCCGCACTTCTGGGCGCTCGCCCTCCTGATCAAGGACGACTACGCGCGCACGGGGGTCCCGATGATGCCCGTCGTCCGCGGGGAGGAGTCGACGCGCCGCCAGATCGTCGCCTACGCGGCGATCCTGGCGCTGTTCACGCTCGTGCCGGTCGCCACGGGCCTGTTCGGGGCCGTCTACCTCGTCGCCGCGGTCGCCCTGGGCGCCGGCTTCGTGTGGCTCGCCCTCGACCTCGAGCGCAACCCCACGCGGCGCCAGGCGCTCACCCTGTACCTGTCCTCACTCGCCTACCTGGCTTTGTTGTTCACCGCGATGGCCGCGGATCGCGCCCTCTAGGCGCGGCGGTCTGATAGAAAAGCGCCCGATCATGGACCGACGTCTCGCTGAACGATCCGTACGCCTCGGACTGCTGCTGGGCATCGCGGCTGTGGTCCTGTTCATGCTCGTCTTCGCGATCTCGCAGGTGGTGGCCGGCTGATGGCTGAGAACGGCCGCACCCCCGCTGCGAGCGAGCTCGTCTACGTGCCCGGGCACAGCCTGGCGCCCGCTGCCTTCGCGGCGGGGCTGGGCGGTGTGCTCGCGGGCATCATCGTGTGGTTCCCGTACGGGATCGCGGGCGGGATCGTCGCGATCCTCGCCCTGATCTCGATGCTCCGCAGCGCGGCCGCCGAGGCCGACCGCCTCCCGCGCCGCCAGGAGCTCACGACGGCGGTCCTCCCGCCGAACCCGCCCCAGGCCTCGCGGAACTAACTCCGGGGTCGTCCAGCGGCCTCTGAGCGCCTCTCAGGGCGCCCCGTGCGCGCGCAAGCGACGCGGCGTCGGCGCCTGGGTGGACGCCCGGCGCCGCCTGCCCGTCTACAGGTAGGGCCCGGCGAAGCTGCAGCTGCCCTCGAGGCGCCGGGCCTTGCCGCGGCGCACGTTGATCCCGATCGGCACGGCGAGCAGGTTGTTGTCCTCGTCGAGTTCCCTGATCCGGTCGAGGGGATCGACCTCGAAGACGAGGCAGAAGCGCCCGCCGCGGACACCGGTGATGTTGATCGCCTGTCCCGGCAGGCCCGCGCCGTAGGTGTCGGACCAGCCGACCGAGATGCCGTCGGTGCTGTCGGCGGTGCACTCGCCGTAGCCGTCGGGCGGGCCCTTGAGGCCGCCGCCCGGCGCCCCGCGCACGTAGAACGGCGCGCCGGGGGTGCCGTTCTTGCCCCTGGGGAGGACCCGGGTCGTGTCGATCAGGCAGAAGCTCGTCTTGCGCGACTGGCCGACGCGCTTGCCGCTGCGCTCGCGGTAGAGGCGGAACGCGGCGAAGTCGTCGAAGTGCCAGTGGTCGTGCTGGGGGTGAAAGCGCATACAGCCCGCGGGGTGGGAGTCGTAGTGCTGGTCGATCCCGCGCTCGAAGTAGCCGGGGGAGCCCGGGTGGCCGGAGTCCACGTAGATGTGCTGCCAGACCGTCCGCCCCTCCGGCTTGCCCGGCTTCTGGCACGCCTGGGCGAACTCCTCGACGGAGGTCAGCTCGAGCGGCCCGACGCCCCGGTTGGCGATCGTGTTGGCGGGGCGCAGGCGCACGGAGTGCGCGCGCTTGACCAGGTACAGCTCGCGGGGCCTCCCCACCTGGAGGTCCGGGAGGAGCTCGTCGGCCGAGTCGGACCGGGCCTCCCCGCTCGTCAGCGCGAGCGCGCCGGTCGCGGCCACGGAGGCGACGGCGACGAGCGCCGCCATCCCAAGCCGGCTGATCGCGCCCGCCTTCATCAGGCCGGGCAGTGTACATCTCGGCGAGGGGCGCGGCCGGCGGGCGAGGGCCGCTACCTTCGATGCTCGTGTCGCGCCGTCACTGGACCCTGCTGCTCGGCCTCGCCGCGATCTGGGGCGCGAGCTACATGTTCATCAAGATCGGGGTCCGGGACCTCTCGCCGGCCGTGGTCGCCTGGGCGCGGATCGCGCTCGCCGCGCTCGTCCTCGTCCCCGTCGCGGTGGCGCGCCGCCAGTTCTCCCGCAACGGGGTCGGCGTCTGGCTGCTCACGGTGCTCGGCCTGGTGCAGGCCGGCGGGCCGTTCGTGCTGATCGCCGCCGGCGAGGAGGACGTCTCCTCCTCGCTCGCCGGCATCCTGGTCGCCTCGACTCCCCTGTTCACGGCGCTGCTCGCCACCTGGATCGACCACGAGGAGCGCTCGGAGGGCCTGCGTCTTGTCGGCGTGCTGCTGGGGCTGGTCGGCGTCGCCGTCCTGCTCGGCCTCGACCTCGGCGGGAGCGGCGCGGAGCTGCTCGGCGGCGCGATGATCGTGCTCGCGAGCCTCGGCTACGCGATCGGCGGCTTCATCGTCAAGCACCGCGCGGCCGCGATGGCCCCGACCGGCGTCGCGGCCTGGGTCATGCTGACGAGCACGATCGCGCTGCTGCCCGTGGCCATCGCCGGCGCGCCGTCCGAGACGCCCGGCCTCGGGCCCGTCGCGGCCGTCGCGGTGCTCGGCGTGGTGGGGACCGGCATCGCGTTCGCGATGTTCTACGAGCTGATGACCACGGTCGGCCCGGCGCGGACCTTCATCGTCACCTACCTCGCCCCGGCGTTCGCCGTCGTCTACGGCGTGGCGCTGCTCGACGAGGGGCTCACCGCGTTCACGGTCGCGGGCCTGGTCCTCATCGTCGGCGGCTCCTACCTGGCGGCCGAGGGGAGGCTGCCCGCGGTGCGGCGCGCCCGTGTCGGCCAGGAGGCCTCGGGCTGAGGCTCAGCGGCCCGTGAACCGGGGGCGGCGCTTCTCGAGGAAAGCGGCCACGCCCTCGACCCGGTCCTCGCTCGCGAGCGCGCGCTCGTACAGGCGCTGCTCCTCCGCGAGCCCGGCGCTCAGGCTCTCCTCCTCGGCGGCGCGCACCGCCCGCTTGGCGAGGGGCGCC
>PKER01000313.1 GCA_002919115.1 bacterium | reverse complement strand
GGCGGCGGCCGGCGCGGGCAGGTCGGGGGCGGCGCCGGGCACGTAGCGCTCGACGCCTCCGTCCGCGGTGGGCAGGGCGAGCTGGTGGGCGGCGGTCGTCGTCATCACTCGATCGGGGGGACGTCGAGGGTGCGGCGCTCACGCCAGGCCCTCATGCCGAGCTCGGCGAGCTGGATGCCCTTCGCGCCCTCGTCGAAGCCCCACGGGAAGGGCTCGTCGTCGACGACGTGGCGCAGGAACAGCTCCCACTGCGCCTTGAAGCCGTTGTCGTAGCTCTGGCGCTGCGGGACCTCGATCCAGGCCGAGCGGAAATCGATGTCATTCGGGATGTCCGGGTTCCAGACCGCCTTCGGCGTGGCCGCGGCGGGCTGGATCCGGCAGCCGTGGAGCCCGGCGACAGCGCTGCCGTGCGTGCCGTCCACGTGCAGCTCGAGCAGCTCGTCGCGGTTGACGCGGGTGCACCACGAGGAGTTGAGGTTCACGACGATGCCGCCCTCGAGCTCGAACCACGCGTAGGCGGCGTCCTCGGCGGTGGCCTCGTAGGGCTCGCCGCGCTCGTCGTAGCGCTCGGGGATGTGGGTGTAGCCGAGCGCGGTGACCGTCTTCACCGGCGCGAAGATGTTGTCGAGCACGTAGCGCCAGTGGCAGAACATGTCGACGATGATCCCGCCGCCGTCCTCGGCCCGGTAGTTCCAGCTCGGGCGCTGCGCGGGGGGCTCGGGGCCCTCGAAGACCCAGTAGCCGAACTCGCCGCGCACGGAGAGGATGCGGCCGAAGAACCCGCTGCGCACGAGCTCGGCGAGCTTGAGCAGGCCGGGGAGGAAGAGCTTGTCCTGGACGACCCCGTGCTTGACGCCGGCCTCGCGGACCAGGCGGAGCAGCTCGAGCGCCGTCTCCAGGTCGGGAGCGATCGGCTTCTCGGTGTAGACGTGCTTGCCGGCGGCGATCGCCTTGCGGACCGCCTCGGGGCGCGCGCTCGTGAGCGTCGCGTCGAAGTAGACCTCGTACTCGGGGTCGGCGAGCACGGCGTCCAGGTCGGTCGAGATGCGCTCGATCCCGGTGCGCTCCGCCAGCTCGCGCAGCTTGTGCTCGCGGCGCCCGACGAGCACGGGCTCGGGCCAGATGCGCCGCCCGTCGGCGAGCTCGATCCCGCCCTGCTCGCGGATCGCGACGATCGAGCGGAACAGGTGCTGGTTCATGCCCATCCGCCCGGTGACGCCGTTCATGATGATCCCGACCGTGCGCCGCCCGCCTTCGCCCGCCTGGGTCGTGGCGCCCGCCGCTCCGTCGATTTCCGTCCTGGTAGCCGTCAACTCTCGCTCCCCGCCCTTGGTCGTGGAAAACGTTTGCCAGGTCGGCACCATAACGAGCTTGCGCTCGGCGTGTCAAGAAGTGGGGCGGGCGCGGACGCGGCGTGGGCGCGGCCGGCCGCTCGAGGGGCGGCTTCGGGCCCGGCCGGCTCCGCTGGACCGGCGCTGCGATCCGCTACAACTGTTTCCGGGAGCTGAAAGCGCGCCCCCAATGGGGTTCATCGGGAAAACGGGTCCTCTAGGAGCGCTTGATGAAGGTTGTTGCGATCCCTCGTTTCGGGGGAGCGGATGTGCTTGAAGTCATGGACCTCCCCGTGCCTGAGTCGGGGCCGGGAGAGGTCGCGATCGACGTCGCCTACGCCGGCGCCAACTACGCGGAGATCCTTTACCGCCGAGGCGCGGTTGACGTGCCGCTGCCCTTCGTCCCGGGCATCGAGGTCGCGGGGCGCGTGCGGGCGCTGGGCGAGGGCGTGTCGGGGCTCGAGGTCGGGCAGCCCGTCGCGGCCCTGACCATCGTGAACAGCGGCGGCTACGCCGAGGTCGCGGTCACCGACGCCCGGCTCGTGGTGCCCGCCCCCGAGGGCGTGCCGCTGGCCACCGCCGCCGCGCTCCCCTCGAACAGCACGACGGCGATCCTCGTCTGGGACCGGATCGCGCGGGTGCGGGGCGACGAGGTCGTGCTCGTGCACGCGGCCGCGGGCGGCGTCGGCAGCCAGCTCGGCCAGGCCGCGCGCCTGCTCGGCGCGAAGCGGGTGGTCGGCACCGTCGGCTCGCCCGCCAAGGTCGAGGCGGCGAAGGCGTTCGGTTACGACGAGGTGCTCTTGCGCGGCGAGTTCGCCGAGCGCGTTGGGGAGCTCACCGGCGGCGTGGGCTTCGACGTGATCGTCGACCCGGTGGGCGGCGAGACCCGGCGCGCGAGCTACGAGGCGCTCGCGAACGGCGGCCGCCTCATCGCCATGGGGAACGCGTCGAACGGCGACGACGTGAGCTTCGGCGCCAACGAGCTCTGGTTCGCGGGGAAGGCCGTGATGGGCTTCAATCTGGCCGCGTTCAGCGCGACCCACCCCGAGGTCGTGCACGCGGCCCTGGCCCGCGCCGCGGACGCGCTCGCCGCGGGCGACCTGCGCGTCGACGTGGTCGACACGCTCCCGCTCGAGCAAGCCGCCGAGGCGCACCGCCGCATCGAAAGCGGCGCGACGACGGGCAAGCTCGTGCTCGAAGTCGCCCCATAGGCCACACACCCGGCAACCCACCACCCCAACGTCCACACCCCCAAACCACACGTTCAGCCGACCCAAACCACACGTTCAGCCGACTCCAACCACACGTTCAGCCGACCCAAACCGCACGTTCAGCCCTAGTCGTCGAAAAACGACGACCACAGCTGAACGTCCGGGCCCGCCGCGCGCACGTTCAGCCCTGGTGTTCGAAAAACGACGACCAGGGCTGAACGTTGCGGTTGGGGTGCCGCGGTGCCCCGGCCGCGCGCCCGTCCACGCGCCTCGACGGTGCGGTGGATGGCGGCGCGTGCTCGCGAGCTCGTGGTTTTGTTGGTTGATCGAACACAAACGCGAGGTCGTGCCCGGGGCGAGTTCGAGCTCGCGGTTTTGTTCGTTGATCCAACGAAACCGCGCGGTCGCGAGGGCGCCGGCGACCTCGACCTTTCGACGAGTAATCCCACGGAAAGTCGACGTCGCGGCGGCCCGCTCCGCGAGTGCGACTTACCGACGGTTGATCCCACGAAAGGTTGAAGTCGTGCGCCCGCGCGCCGCCGGGGACGCTGGGCCTCCGCGCCCCGCCAAACCTCCCTCCCCCTTCACCGCCATCCAACGCCCCGCACCACGCCGCGCAAAGGGGAGCCCCACCGCCGCCCCGCGCCCGCATCGCGCCGCGCACAGCCGTCCCGCCGCAACCCCACACCCGCCCCACGCCACGCAAAAAGCCCCGCCGCAAGCGCGGTCGGGGCCTTCGCGAAAGCCGGGTAGCGCCCGGCGCTCTAGCCGAACTGCTTCTTCAGGAACGCCAGGCCGTCGGTCGCCAGCGCGTCCTGGGTGGGCGCCAGCGGGCGCCAGATGGCGGCCGCCGTGGCGATCGCCTCCTGCTCGGCCGTGAACGACTCGATCGTGAGCTGGCCGTCGTAGCCGGCGCCGGAGAGCGCTGCGGCAAAGCTGTCCCAGTCGAACTTGTCGAAGCCCGGCGCGCCGCGGTCGGTGCCGCAGGCGTGCACGTGCGCGATGTGCCCGCCGGCGGCGCGCGCGGCGGCGGCGGGGTCGCGCTCCTCGATGTTCATGTGGTACGTGTCGAGCAGCAGGCCGAGGGCGTCGGAGCCCACCGCCTCGACGAGCTCGAGGGCCTGCTCGACCGTGTTGAAGAGGCTCGTCTCGTAGCGGTTGAGCGGCTCGACGCCGAGGCGCACGCCACGCTCGCCCGCGTACTCGGCGACCGGGCGCAGGCGCTCGGCGACGCGCTTCACGGTCGCGGCGCGCTCGCTGCCCTCGATGCGCCAGAGCTTGCCGACCGGCGCGTACATCGGGCCCGCGACCACGGGGCTGCCGATCTTCTGGGCGACGTCCACGCAGTGGCGGAGGTAGTCCGCCGTCTCGGCCGCGGTCGCGTCGTCCTCAGTGAAGTCGCGCCCGGGCGGCATCACGCAGGCGAGGCCCGCGGCGAGGCCGTGCTCGCGCAGCACCTCGGCCGCGCGGTCGGGGTCCCACTGGCCGGGCTCCTCGACCTGGAGCTCGATTACGTCGAAACCGAAATCGCGCACCTTCGGGGCGAGTTCCGCGAGGCGCTCGTCGCTGAGCGGCGAGACCCACACCCAGGTGCTGACACCGAAGCTAGCCATAGGAAAGTCTCAGAAGGGCGAAGGGTTGTAGGGGGGTCGAAACAAGGTCCAAAAACAAAAAACCGGCCGGAGCGGCCGGGCGCGCCGCTGCTCG
>PKER01000347.1 GCA_002919115.1 bacterium | reverse complement strand
CTCGGCGGACGCCCGCGCGGACGCCGTAGGTTTGGGTGTGGGAGCGAGGCATGCCCGAGACCGAAGGGACCGACTCCGATCCGCGCGCAGCGCCGAGCGCGCCCGTGCTCGTCCCGGGCTTCGAGCACCGCCCGGGACGCCACTGCGGGTCGACGGCCCTTCGCGACCTGCTCGGCTTCCACGGCGCGCGGCTGAGCGAGGAGCTCGCGTTCGGGCTGGGCGCGGGGCCGTGCTTCTACTTCGTGCCGATGGAGGGCTCCTCGCCCTCGCGGTTCATCAACGGGCGCACGCGCGCGCTCGAGGAGGAGTTCGTGCGGCTCACCGGGGCGCCGCTCGAGCTCGCGACGTTCCCCGACCCCAACGCGAGCTGGGAGGCCGCCCGCGCGGTGGTCGACTCGGGCGCCCCGGCGCTGCTCCTCACCGACCTCTACTACCTCGACCACTACGGCAACTCCGCCCACTTCCCGGGCCATGCCGTCGTGCTCGCGGGCTACGACGCGACCCACGCCTACGTCGCCGACACGGGCTTCGAGGGCCTGCAGCGCACCTCGCTCGACGGGCTGCGCCGCGCCCGGCACGGCGACCACCCGGTCTTCCCGCTCGCAGGCCACATGTTCACGGTGGCGGGCGACCTGGGGGGCTTCGACTTCGCCGGGGCCGCCGACGCGGCGATCGCGGCCGCGGCGCGACGCATGCAGGATCCGGAGTTCGGCGAGTTCCAGGGCCTGCCCGCGCTGCGGCGCTTCGCGGCGGAGGTCGGCGAGTGGCCGGGGCTGATCGACGACTGGCGCTGGGCGGCGCGCTTCGCCTACCAGGTGATCGAGCGGCGCGGCACGGGCGGCGGCAACTTCCGGGCGATGTACGGGCGCTTCCTCGGCGAGGTGAAAAACCCCGCGGCGGACGCAGCGCATGAAGCCTCGGCGCGCTGGAGCGAGCTCGCCGCCGAGCTGCTCGCGGCAAGCGAGGAGGAGTCGCCGAGCTCCGAGCGCTGGCGGCGGGTCGGCGTCGCGGCCCGCGCGGTGCTGGCCGCCGAGACCGACCTCTGGGCCCGCCTCGCACCCTGACGTTCAGCCCACGTAGTCGAAAAACGACGACCAGGGCTGAACGTCCACGCCGCGCGCGAATCGTTCAGCCCTGGTCGTCGGAAATCGACGACTACGGCTGAACGTTGGGTTCAGGCCTGCTGCGAGGCCGTCTCGAGGCGCCCGCCGGTGTCGGCGCCGCTCGGCCGGCGCTCCTTGGCCTGCTTGCGCTCGCCCCCGTTGCCGCCGGCGGCGATCAGGCCCGAGATCGTCGCGCCGACGAGCAGCGAGACGACGATCAGCGCGGCGCCCATCCAGGCGTTGCTGCCGCTCCACATCCAGCTCATCTCCCACGTGAGCGCCGGGGCGATCAACGCCACGACCATCACGAGGACGCTCAGCACTCTCCTCATCGCGCCCGCAGGGTAGCCAGCGCCCGCGAACTCGACAAGCACCCGGTTCGCGAAATCGCACTGAGCCTCAACTGCGAACTCGTGGGAGGGGCGGGTGCGAGGGCGCAGCTGCCCCGCGAGCCGCGCGCCCTGCGCGCCGCGGCGCGCCTAGCCCGTGAAGCCGATCCGGTGCTGGGAGTCGACGACCCGGATGAAGACGACGGTCCCGAGGTTGATCGCGATCGGGCCCTCCTCGGGCTTGAGGTCGTACCACCCGTCGCCGGACTCGACCGCCTTGCGCAGGTCGGTCAGCTCCGCCTGGGTCAGTTTCACGGAGAGGACCTGCCCGAGTCCGAATCCGATCTCAACCTTCTGTCGTTCTTCGGCCATCAATGGTCCTCCGCGGGTTCGACGATCTCGGTCAGCACGCCGTCGGTGGCGCGCGGGTGCAGGAACGCTACGCGGCTGCCGCGGATGCCGGTGCGCGGCTCCGCGTCGATCAGCTCCACGTCGCGCGCCTTGAGCTCGGCAAGGACCGCCTCGATGTCATCGACGCGGTAGGCGACGTGATGGATGCCGGGCCCCTTGCGCTTGAGGAACTTGCCGACCGGCGTCTTCTCGCCGAGCGGGCGCAGGAGCTCAACGTGGCACGGCCCGACGTCGAGGAGCACCGCCTCGACGCCCTGCTCCTCCACGGTCTCGCGGTGGACGAGCGGCATGCCGAGCGTCGTCTCGTAAAGCTGGATCGCAGCGTCGAGGTCCTTCACGGCGACGCCGACGTGGTCGATCAGCCCGAACATCGCGGCGGAGTCTATTCGGGCGGGCCGGGCCGTTCGGGCGCTCAGTCCTGCTGCGCGCCCGGCGCGCGCTCGCCCGGGTCGCTCGCGAGCGCCTGCGCGCCCGTGCCGGCCTGCTGCCCGGAGGCCGCGGGCGCGGACCCGTTCGAGCGCGACCGCATGATCTCCTGGATCTCCTCGCGCTCGATCACCTCCTGCTCGAGCAGCCGCTCGGCGACCGCGTCGAGCAGGTCGCGGTGGTCGATCAGCAGCCGGTAGGCGCCGCGGTAGGCCTCGTCGGCGATCGCGGTCACCTCCTCGTCGCGCAGCCGGCGCAGCGCGTCGGAGGTCGTCCAGTCGTTGGCGGGCACCTGGTGGGCGCGGATCTGCGTGCCCATCGCGTACTCGTAGACCATCGCGCGGGCGATCTCGGTCACCCGCTTGAGGTCGTCGGCGGCGCCGGTGGTGATCCGCCCGAAGGTGATCTGCTCGGCCACGCGCCCGGCGAGCAGCACCTTCATGAAGTCGATGAGCTCCTCGCGCGACTTGAGGTAGCGGTCCTCCTGCGGCAGGTTCAGCGTGTAGCCGAGCGCCTTGCCGCGCGGGACGATCGAGACCTTCTGGACCTTGTCCACGGTCGGCAAGAGCTCGGAGACCACCGCGTGCCCCGCCTCGTGCCAGGCGACCACGCGCTTCTCGTGGTCGGTGATCACCCGCCGCGACTGCAGCCCGGCGACCACCCGCTCGAGCGCGTCCTCGAAGTCGGCCTGCGCGATGAACTCGCGCCCGTTGCGCCCGGCGACGATCGCGGCCTCGTTGGCGAGGTTCGCCAGGTCGGCGCCGGTGAGCCCCGAGGTGTGGCGGGCGACGCGCTCCAGGTCGACGTCCTGCGCGAGCGGCTTGTCCCGCGTGTGCACCTGGAGGATCCGCACCCGGCCCGCCATGTCGGGCGGCGGCACGAAGATCTGCCGGTCGAAGCGGCCGGGGCGCAGGAGCGCCTTGTCCAGCTTCTCGAGCAGGTTCGACGCCGCCATCACGACCACGTCGTCGCGCGCGTCGAACCCGTCCATCTCGACGAGGAGCTGGTTGAGCGTCTGGTCGCGCTCGCCGGAGATGTCGGAGCCGCGCTGCGCGCCCACCGCGTCGAGCTCGTCGATGAAGATGATCGCGGGCGCGTTCTCGCGCGCCTCGCGGAACAGGCGCCGGATGCGCGCCGCGCCCAGCCCGGCGAACATCTCGATGAACGAGGACGCCGACTGGCTGAAGAAGCTGGCCCCGGACTCGTGCGCCACCGCCTTGGCGAGCAGCGTCTTGCCGGTGCCGGGCGGGCCGTGCAGGAGGATCCCCTTCGGCACCTTGGCGCCCAGCCGCTTGAAGCGCGCGGGGTCGGAGAGGAAGTCGACGACCTCCTGGAGCTCCGCCTTGGTCTCGTCGACGCCCGCGACGTCGTCCCAGCTCACCGAGCTCTTCGAGCGCGGCGTGATCTCCTGCGGCTTGGTCCGCGGCATGAGCCGCAGCGTGCGCCACATGAAGTAGCCGATGACGAGCACCAGCAGGATCGGCGACCACGGCACGAGCAGGTCATCGACGAACTGGTCGTAGGAGTCGAAGAACAAGAGGAAGCCGGTGCTCATGCGTGCTCGGGTCGAGGGTTCTCTGCGTCCCTATCGGCAGGATCGCCCTCGACCCGTAGCAGCTCCTCGACGGCCGCCTCCGCGACCGCGAGCTGCTCCGGCGTCGGCTCACGCGTCGAGATCAGCCGCTGGATCTCGTGCCCCGTCCCGTGCACCGCGCGCGCGAGCGCGGCGTCAGGGTTGCGCTCGGCGAACGCGAACAGCTCCACCGCAGCGCCCGTCGAGAGCAGCGACGCGATCCCGCGGTGGACCGCGCTCGGCCGCTCGAAGGCGCGCTCGACGGCCACCTGGCCGGCGACGCTGAGCGCGACCATCGGCACCAAGAGGTTCGACCCGCAGCGGGGGTGCTCCTTGGGCTCGTCGGCCGCCTGGCCGCCCGACTCGTACGCGCCGATCGCCTTGTGCTCGGCCCCGTGGTAGGCGGCGAGGTCGCGGTCGCGCAGCGCGGCCAGCGCCG
>PKER01000015.1 GCA_002919115.1 bacterium | reverse complement strand
GGCCGTCGATCAGCGGCGCCGCGCAGACGGCGCGCAGCCCCGCGTCCTCGACCGCGCGCGCCGCCGCGGCCGGGTGCCAGTACATGTCCCAGAACTCGACCGTGCCCGTGCGGATCATCTCCACGCAGGCGAGCCGCGTCCCCCAGTAGACGTCCTCGGGCTCGAGCTTGGCCTCGACCGGCCAGATGTGCTTCTCGAGCCACTCCATGAGCGGCAGGTCGTCGGCGTACCCGCGAAACAGCGTCATCGCGGCGTGCGTGTGGCCGTTGACGAGCCCGGGCACGAGCGCCATCCCGCGCGCGTCGAGTACCTCGTCGCCGGCCGCGGGCCCGACCTCGGGCCCGAGCGCGACGATGGCCCCGCCCTCGGCGCGCAGGCCGACCTCGCGGCCGTCGAGGAGGGCGTTGGTGACGGCGAGAGCCATGGGTGAGCAGCCTACGCGCTCGTGCGGCACAAACCCAACGTTCAGCCCTGGTCGCCGGAAAACGAACACCAGGGCTGAACGTGCGGGGTGCGCGGCCGTACGTTCAGCCGTAGTCGCCGAAAAACGGCTACCAGGGCTGAACGTCGGGGTGCGGCGCCCGCGCGACGCGGCCGGTCCCGCGCGATGCCGACCGGGAGACGGCCCCTAAACGAGCCCCGGCACCGCCAGCGCCAATACCCGCTCGAGCGCCGCACGGTGCTCCCGCTGGCCCGCCTCCACCTCCTCGAGCGTGAGCTCGGTCGCGGCGACCCCGTTCGCGTAGTTGTCCACCATGCAGATCGCCGCGTAGGCGAGCCCGAGCTCGCCCGCGATCACGCACTCCGACGCCACCGTCATCCCGACCACCTCGGCGTGCGCCGCGGCGAAGCGCACTTCCGCGCGCGTCTCGAGGCGCGGCCCGGCGACCTGCCAGTACACCCCGCCGTCGCGCACCTCCGCGTGCTCCCGCAGGGCCCCGATCACGCGCGCCCGCCAGCCGGGGTCGAAGCCCGGCACGCGGTGCGCCTCGCGCCCGCTGAGCGTCGTGAGCGGCCCGGTGTCGAGCGCGATGAAGTCGTCGGGGCAGACCAGCGTCCCCGGCACAAGCTCGGGCCGCAGCGAACCGACGGAGGCCACGCCGAGCACCCGGTCGCACCCGGCGTCGGCGAGCCGGCGCAGGTTCGCGCCGTGGTCGATCAGGTGCGGGAGCACGTACTCCTGGTCGCCGTGGCGGTTGATCGCGACCACGCCGGGCACGTCCATGCCCGCGGCCCCGCTGCCCAGGATCAGGCCGACCTTGCCCAACTCAGGCCGCCTAGACGGGCGTGATCGGGTTGCGCCGCTCGGAGAACTCGCGCCGCCTGCCCTCCGCGTGCGCGAAGCGCAGGATGAGCTCCTCGCGCAGGGAGTCCGGCTCGACGACGGCGTCGACCACGAGCTCGGAGGCGAGGCGCAACAGGTCGATGTCCGCCGCGTATTCCTCGCGCTTTCGGCGCACGAACGCCTCGCGCTCCTCGGGGTCCTCGATCGCCTGGATCTGGTTGGCGAACACCGCGTTCACGGCAGCCTCGGGGCCCATCACCGCGATCGACGCGCCCGGCAGCGCCAACGTGCAGTCCGGCTCGAACGCGGGCCCGGCCATCGCGTAGAGGCCCGCGCCGTACGCCTTGCGCACGATCACCGAGATCTTCGGCACGGTCGCCTCGGAGACCGCCGAGATCATCTTCGCCCCGTGGCGGATGATCCCCTGGCGCTCCACCTCGGTGCCGATCATGAAACCGGGCACGTCGGCGAGGAAGAGCAGCGGCACGTTGAAGGCGTTGCAGGTGTTGATGAACCGCGCCGCCTTGTCCGCGGAGTCGACGAACAGCACGCCGCCCTTGAACTTGGGCTGGTTGGCGACCACGCCGATCGTCCGCCCGTCGAGCCGCGCGTAGCCCACGACGACCTCCTTCGCCCAGCGCGCGTGCACCTCGAGGAACGTGTCCGCGTCCACGAGCGCCGCGATCAGCTCCTTGATGTCGAACGGCGCCTTCTCGTTTTCGGGGACGATCTCCGAGAGCGGCCGCTCGCCCGCCGGCGCCGCGGGGGGCGCGCCCGGCGCGGGCTCGCGCCAGTTCTGCGGCATGTACGAGAGGTAGCGGCGCGCGAGGTCGATCGCCTCCTCGTCGGAGCCGACGAGGAAATGCCCGCACCCCGAGACCCCGGTGTGCATCCTCGCGCCGCCCATCTCCTCGAGCGTGACCCGCTCGCCGATCACCATCTCCGCCATCCGCGGCGAGCCCAGGTACATCGACGCGTTCCCGTCGCGCATGATCACGACGTCGCAGAACGCCGGGATGTAGGCGCCGCCCGCCGCCGACGGGCCGAACAGCATGCAGACCTGCGGCACCCGGCCGGAGAGCTTGACCTCGTTGTAGAAGATCCGCCCCGCCCCGCGGCGCCCCGGGAACATCCGCACCTGATCGGTGATCCGCGCGCCCGCGGAGTCGACGAGGTAGAGGATCGGGATCTCGAGCTCGAGCGCGCGCTCCTGGATCCGCAGGATCTTCTCCACCGTCTTCGGCCCCCACGAGCCCGCCTTCACCGTCGGGTCGTTCGCCATCAGCGCGACCGGCCGACCCCCGACCGCGCCGATCCCGGTCACCACGCCGTCGGCGCCGAGCCCCTCCTGCTCCCAGTTGGCGAGCAGGCCCTCCTCAGCGAAGGAGCCGGGGTCGACCAGGCGCGCCACGCGCTCGCGGACGGGCAGCTTGCCCTGCGCCGCCGTCTTCTCGCGATGGCGCTCAGGGCCGCCGGCGAGGGCCGCCGCGAGCGCCTCCTGCAGGCGCTCGCCGTGCTTGATCTCGCTCATCGTCGGCCAGTCTAAGCCTCGGCGGCCGCCCACCCCGCCACCGGCGACCACCGGAACCAGGCGCCCGCTTCCCCGCCGCCTGCGCTGCGGATTAGGCTCCGGGCAGAGAACGCGACCACGCGGGAGGAAAGCGCGGTGGACGACAGGATGCGGGCAGACGTTGCGATCGTGGGCGCCGGGCTCTCCGGGCTCGCCGCGGCCTGGGAGCTGCGCCAGCTCGGCCACTCGGCGGTCGTGCTCGAGGCCCGCGACCGCGTCGGCGGCCGGGTGCTCAACCACGAGCTCGAGGGCGGCGGCGTCGTGGAGGTCGGCGGGCAGTGGGTCGGCCCCACCCAGGACGCGGCGCTCGGGCTCGCCGCGGAGCTCGGCCTGGAGACGTACCCGACCCACACGGAGGGCGACGCGGTGATCGAGTACCGCGGCCGCGTGCGCCGCTACCGCGGCGAGATCCCCCGCATCAACCCCGTCGTGCTGATCGAGATCGAGCGCGCCCGGCGCAAGCTGGACCGGATGGCCGCGCAGGTGCCGCTCGCGGCCCCCTGGGAGGCGCCCCGCGCGCCCGTCTGGGACCGGCTCACCTTCGCCCAATGGCTGCGCCGCAACGCGTTCACGGACGGCTCACGGATGCTCCTGCGACTCGCGGTCCGCAGCGTGTTCGGCACGGAGCCCGAGGACGTCTCCCTGCTGCACGTCCTCTTCTACGTCCACTCCGCGGGCGGCTTCAACCCGCTCATCAACACCGCGGGCGGCGCCCAGGACTCGCGCATCAAGGGCGGCTCGCAGCTGCTCGCGATCAAGTCCGCGGAGCGACTGGGCGACGCCGTGCGCCTGAACGCGCCGGTGCGGCGCATCGCGGACACGGGCTCCGGCCTGGAGCTCCACACCGACGCCGGCGCGGTCGAGGCCCAGCGCGCGATCGTCGCCGTCTCCCCCACGCTCTCCGCCCGCATCGAGTACGACCCGCCCCTGCCCGGCCACCGCGACCAGATGACCCAGCGCATGCCGCAGGGGACGATCATCAAGTGCATGGCGGTCTACGACGAGCCCTTCTGGCACGCGCAGGGCTTGAGCGGGATCGGCCTCAGCGACGGCGGCTCGATCAACGCGATCTTCGACAACACCCCGCACTCCGGCTCGCCGGGCGTCCTGCTCGGGTTCCTCGACGGGCGCGCCGCGCGCATCTGGGGCCAGCGCACGGCCGAGGAGCGCCGCGCCGAGGTGACGCACGTGTTCGCGCGGCTTTTCGGCAAGCGGGCCGCGAAGCCCATCGACTACATCGAGCGTGCCTGGGCGGAGGAGCCGTGGTCGCGCGGGTGCTACTCGGGCGCGTTCGGGCCCTCGGGCTGGACCGACTTCGGGCCCGTGCTGCGCGCCCCGGTGGGGCGCATCCACTGGGCCGGGACGGAGACGGCGACCGTCTGGAACGGCTACATGGACGGCGCGATCACGGCCGGGCGCCGCGCCGCCGCCGA
>PKER01000014.1 GCA_002919115.1 bacterium | reverse complement strand
GGGGCGGGCCCGGGGGCCGCTCGATCTTCTCCGGGCGGGCGCACTCCGGCAGCGCGGCCAGCGCCTCGGCGATGGCGGGCTCGCGGAGCTGGCGGCGCACCGTGCGGATCGCCGTCTCGAGCGTGCGGTGCCGGTTGCGGCGGCTCATCAGGTTGCCGCCCATGACCTCGAGGTCCTCGGCGGTCGGCTGGATGAGGATGACCTCCGTGCCTGTGGCGCGCACCTTCTTGCGCTCGCTGCCGAGCCGGCGACCGGAGTGGTCGCGAAAGGCCTTGCCGAGGAGGCTCAGGGGGTTCCAGGCGCTGGTGGGGTGCAGAATGGAGGTGGGGTTGAAGCAGATCACGAGGTCGAGGTCCTCGGTGCGCACGACGTCCAGGTTCGACGTCGACCAGATGCCGCCGTCGACGTAGCGGCGGCCCGCGATCGTCACCGGGTGGTAGAAGCCCGGGATCGCGCAGGAGGCGGCGACGGCGTCGGCGAGCTCGGCGGGCGGGGCGTCGTCACGGCCGAAGACGACCCGCCGGCCGGTCTCGTAGTCGCAGGCGACGACCCGCATGCCGGGGTGCGGGCTCCAGCCCGAGGGCACGGCGCGCCGCACGGTGTCCTTGAGCGGCTCGGTCGAGAGCACGCCGCGCGGGGCCCAGCCGGCGAGCACGGCCGCCGGCGGGTAGCGGTGCGGGCGCAGCAGCGTGCGCACGGCGAGCTTGGGGGAGCCGGGGCCGACCGGCGGCAGGGCCCTGGCGGGGCGGAAGACCGCGCCCGAGTTGCGATCGGCCGCGGAGGCGGGCTCGCCGCGGGCGTCGGTGAGACCGGGGATGTCCTCGCCCGCGGAGTGGGCGACCATGAACCACAGCGGCGTGCCCGCGGAGACGAGCGCGCCGATCATCGCGCCGGCCGACGTGCCGACGATGCGGTGCGCGTCCGCGGGATCCCAGCGCTTCTCGGTGGCGAGCGCGTACAGCCCGCCGGTCAGCCAAGCGCCGCCCTGGATCCCGCCGGCGCCGAGGACGAGGCCTACTCTCATCGCGGGTTACACCCTACGGCCTGGGTAAAGATCCGTCGTCGCGTCTGGCAAGACGCGCCCGTTTTCGTGCCGCGCAAGCCGGTCGCCCGCGGTACGCGCGGCGCGCGCCTGCGCGTGACGCTGCGGTCTACGGGCCCGAACTCCACGTTCCACTGCAGGCTCGACCGGCGCAAGCGGGGCAGCTGCAAGCCGCGCTTGGCCTTCCTGGTCAAGCCCGGTCGCCACACGATCCGGGGCCGCGCCGTGGGCATCGCCACCCTCCCTGGTGCGGCCAGAGCGGCGGTGAGGTGCCGCGTTCGCGCAGAGGGGCGCAGGTGCCAAGGAGCTGTCGCGTCCCGCTATCGTTCTTGCCCGCCACGCGGCTGTGGTGGAACTGGCAGACACGCGAGCTTCAGGTGCTCGTGGGCGCAAGCCCGTGGGGGTTCGAATCCCTCCAGCCGCATCCAGGGCCGCTCGCCGAGCGGCTCTTTTCGCTTTCAAGGGCCCGTTTCCACGGCGGCGCCGCGGGTAGGCGGGCGGGAGTTCCCAGTAACCGTTCCCCGGATAGGGGGAGAAGGGAGTCCCGACAAACGATGCTCGCACTCACCGAGGAGGCCGTCGCGGCGGTCCAGACCATCCTCGCGTCGTCGCAGATGCCCGAGGGGAGCGGCATGCGGATCTCGCGCGCCGACGACCCGGCGGTGGACAGCGCCGGCGCCGGCGTCGAGCTGCACCTGACCCTCGTCGAGGGCCCGCAGGAGGGCGACGAGATCGTGAGCGATCCGCCGGTCTTCCTGGAGCCCGAGGCGGCCGAGGTGCTCGACGACAAGGTCCTGCACGCCGAGATCTTCGAGGACCAGGTCCGGTTCACGGTCGCCGAGCGGACGACGTAATCTTGCGCGTGGGCGTTGCTAATATGGCCGCCCACACGCCGCTATCGTCTAGGGGACTAGGACGCCGGATTCTCAGTCCGGAAACCCGGGTTCGAATCCCGGTAGCGGTGTAGCCACAGAACCCCGCCCCGAGCGGGGTTTTTTCGTTCCTGGGCGCCGTGCCCGAGCTTGCCGCGGCGAGCGCTTTGAGGCCTGCGTGGCCTAGCATGGCCTCATGGAGCGCGCGCCGGAGCTGCGCCCGCTGTCGCGGGATCACCACCAGGCGCTGGTCGCGAGCCTCAAGCTGCGCCGCGCCGACGAGCGCACGGCCGCCGAGGCCGTCGCGCACTTCCAGGGCTTCTGGCGCGGGCACGGCGAGCGCCATTTCGAGATCGAGGAGGCGGTGCTCCTGCCGGGGTACGTGAGGGGCGGGGGCGACCCCCGGCATGAGCTCGTAGCCCGGGTGCTCACCGACCACGTCGAGATCCGCGCCGCCGCGCGCGGTCTCGGCCCCGGCGCCGAGCCCGCCGAGCTGCGCCGACTCGGTGAGCGCCTGGCCGCGCACGTCCGTCTCGAGGAGGACGAGCTCTTCCCGTTGATCGAGCGCGAGCTCGATCCGGAGGAGCTCGCCGCGCTGGGCGCCGAGCTCGAGCGCGCCGAGGCCGGCTAGCCGACGTTCTGGAGCAGCACGCCCGTGAAGTAGGCGAGCGTCGCCGCGAGCCCGCCGATCGCGAGCGTCTCGAGTCCCGAGCGCACCCAGCTGCGGCCCACGAACGGCGCCTTGAGCGCGCCGACGACGAAGAACGCGACGCCGGTGAGGACCGCCGACCAGAGGAACGGATCGGCGACCTCGCCGATCAGCAGGTCGTAGGCGAACGTGAGCAGGGGGATCGCGCCCACGGCCACGAAAGCGACGAACGTCGACGCGGCCGCGCGCAGCTCGTCGGGGTAGGTCTCCGAGAGCCCGTGCTCCTCGCTCATCATCGTGTCGAGCCAGAGCTCCTCGTCGGCGGTGATCACCTCGACGATTCGCTCCAGATCGTCGCCGTCGAACCCCTTGGCCCGGAAGATCTGGCGGATCTCCTCGCGCTCCCCCTCGGGGAACTCGCGGATCTGGCGCAGCTCCTCGTCGCGCGTCTGCTCCCGTCGCTGGCGCTCCGCGCGCGTGCCGAGGAAGTTGCTCACGGCCATGCTGAAGCCGTCGGCGATCAGGTTGGCGACCCCGAGGATGATCACGACGGTCTCGTCGAGCTGGGCGCCCTGCACGCCGGCGACCACGGCGAAGGTCGTCACCGCGCCGTCGATGGCGCCGTAGATGAAGTCGTGCAGGTAGCTGGGCTCGCGCGCGCTCGCGAGCCGCTTGGCGATGGCGCGGGGCGTGTGCTGCTCGGCCAGCGTGCTGCGTCGTGCGGGACGGGACATCGATCGCCTGCAGCCTCGCACAACGACCCGCACGCCGCACCCGGGACGCCCCCGCCACGACGAGCGGGGCGGGTTGGTCCCGCATAGCGCAACCAAGCCGCCGCGCATGGCGGGAGGAATCCGCCTCGCTCGGGGTTGCCGGGCGCGCCGGGCCGGTGCCCGTGCGATCGCCGCCCGACACACCGCGGCCCGCCTATCCTCAGCGGTGAGGCGATCGACGATGGCGCGGACGGTCGAGATCCCCGACTACGAGATCCAGGACGACGTCGTCCTGGACCCCGAGCGCACGGCGCTCGTCGTCGTCGACATGCAGAACGACTTCGTCAAGGAGGGCGGCGCCCTCGTCGTCCCCGGCGCCGAGGCGACGGTCCCGCGCATCGCCGAGCTGCTCGAGCTCGCCCGCTCGTCGGGCATGCGCGTCGTCTTCACCCAGGACACCCACGGCGACGACGACCCCGAGTTCCGGATCTGGGGCGAGCACGTGCGCCGCGGCACCTGGGGCTGGGAGATCGTCGAGGAGCTGGCGCCGCGGCCGGACGAGCTCGTCATCGAGAAGGTCCGCTACGACGCCTTCTACGGCACCCACCTCGACCACCAGCTGCGCCAGTGGGGCGTGGACACCCTGGTGCTCTGCGGCACCGTCGCCAACATCTGCGTGCACTACACGGCCGCGAGCGCGGCCCTGCGCTGGTACCACGTGATCATCCCGCACGACGCCGTCTCCGCCCTGCACGACTTCGACCTGGAGTCGTCGCTGCGCCAGACGGCGTTCCTGTTCAACGGGACGATCACGACGGTCGGCGCGCTGCGCGCCGCCTAGCCCGCCGGGCGCCCCGGGGCATGACCCGCGCGCCGCGGGGTAGCCGCAACCCCAACGAAGGCGCGCAACGGGCGTGTCTCGACAAGGAGGCCAAGGATGAGCACAGCCCTGATCGTCGTCATCGTGATCGTGGTGATCGTCGCCCTCGCCCTGCTCGCGCTCGCGGGCGGCCGCA
>PKER01000005.1 GCA_002919115.1 bacterium | reverse complement strand
GGCGCGGTCGGTCTCGTAGGCGGCCACGACGTCCTCGTCGTCGATGCGGGCCACGATCGCGTCCGCGTCGAGCCCCGGCACGCGCGCGAGCGCCGCGCCCAGATCGTCGTCTTCGTCGAGCAGACCGTCGGTGGTGAACGACAGGTGCTGCAGGGCGCGCAGGGCGCGCTCGCCCAGGAGCGGGTCCTCGTCGCGAGCCGCGATCACCGCCCGGCAGGCGCGCGAGGTGCCCGGCACGCGCGGCTTGACCGCGAACGAGAACGGCATTCCGTAGCGGCGCGCGAAGTCACGGTTGTAGGTGGCGACCATCGCCGGAGTGAGGCCGCGCTCCGCGTACTCCTCGGCGCTCTCGCTGAGCCCGATCATGCGGAGCCGCCACTCGATCTGACCCCCGAAGCGCCAGCGCAGCCGGGCCTCGGCGGGCCTGAACGAATAGGCGAATGGGCACCCCGGGTCGGTGAAGAGGGTTGCTGTGATGCGCGGTGCCAAGGGCGAAACCTGCCTTCCCGCAAAGTAGTTGCGTGTACACACACATCCTAGCTGGGCGGATAAACGCTGTCCCCTCCTCGCCGCAGACCGGCCGACGCGCACGCCGATGCGCCCGCGCCGAGCTCCCCTTTCGCGCCGAGCGTGCGAAGCCGTTGCCCATGGCAGCGGAATCGCGCAGTCGGCGGGGGAGGCGCCGGGCGTCGCGGCCCGCCCCGGCGCGGGATTAGTGTTCGCGGCGTGGACTTCTCCCTGACCCCGCGCGTCGAGGAGCTGCGCGAGCGCGTGCGCGCCTTCATGGACGAGCACGTCTACCCGGTCGAGATGGAGGCCCTGCGCGCGCTCGACGAGGAGGTCCGCCCCGGCAGGGACGTCGCCTACCCGGAGATCCTGCGCGAGCTGCGCGCGCGGGCGAAGGCCGAGGGCCTGTGGAACCTGTTCATGCCCGACGAGCGCTACGGGCCGGGGCTCACCAACTGGGAGTACGGGGTGCTCTGCGAGGAGATGGGCCGCTCGCCCGCGGTCGCCCCGATGGTCTTCAACTGCGCGGCCCCGGACACGGGCAACATGGAGATCCTCGCCGAGCACGGCACCGACGAGCAGCGCGAGCGCTGGCTCGAGCCCCTGCTCGAGGGCGAGATCCGCTCGTGCTTTTCGATGACCGAGCCCGAGGTCTCAGGCTCCGACCCGACGTCCATCCAGGCGCGCGCCGAGCTGGTCGGCGACGAGTGGGTGATCAACGGCCACAAGTGGTTCACGTCGGGTGCCGTCGGCGCCGCCTTCGCGATCGCGATGGTCGTGACCGACCCCGAGGCGCCTCCCTACGCGCGCGCCTCGATGATCATCGTCCCCACCGACGCGCCGGGCTTCAACCTGGTGCGGCCGATCCCGGTGATGGGCCACGACGGCGGGCCCGGCCACTGCGAGATCCGCTACGAGGACTGCCGCGTGCCGGCGGGCAACCTGCTCGGCCCGCGCCAGGCGGGCTTCGTGATCGCCCAGGACCGCCTCGGCCCCGGGCGCATCCACCACTGCATGCGCGCGATCGGCACCGCCGAGCGCGCGCTGGAGCTGATGTGCAGACGCGCCAACGAGCGGGAGGCGTTCGGCGGCAAGCTCGCCGACAAGCAGTTCGTGCAGGACATGGTCGCGCGCTCGCGCATGGAGATCGAGCAGGCGCGGCTGCTCACCATGAAGGCCGCGTGGAAGATCGACGCCGAGGGCAAGAAGGCCGCCCGCCGCGAGATCTCGATGATCAAGGTCGTCGCCGCGAACGTCGTCATGGACGTGCTCGACCGCGCGATCCAGGTGCACGGCGCGCTCGGCATGTCCGACGACACCCCGCTCGCCGCCATGTGGCGCTACAGCCGCATGCTGCGGATCGCCGACGGCCCCGACGAGGTCCACAAGATGGTCGTCGCCCGCCGCGAGCTCAACCACTGGGCCAAGCGGGCCGGGGAAGCCGGCGGCAGCGCGCCCACCGCCCCCCGGACCGGCTCACGACCCGATTAGGGCAGCTTGCGGACGTCGCTCTTGGTCGCCTTGCAGGCGGCGCGCTTGCCGATCTTCTTCTTCGGGACGCGCACGAAGTAGCGGCCCGGCTTCTGCGGCTTGGCGAACTCGAGCTCGAACCGGTTCTCGAGCAGCTTCCCGGTCCGCACGGCGCCCAGCCGCTTGTTCTTGCCCTTCTTCTCCTTCCTGAAGATGACGACCCGGCGCTTGTTCTCGCAGGCCGCCTTCCGCGCCGAGGCCTCGATCCACCCGAAGACGCTGAGGATCCTGCCGTTCCCGTTCTCGCTGTATCCCCAGGTGACGTAGGTGTTGTACGTCTTGCCCGCCTGGGCCTCGCCGATGCCAAGCACCAGCGCGAACGCGCAGAACGCCGCGATCGCTGCCGCCTTTCGCATCCATCCCCCGATCTGGGTAGTTGACAAGGCGCGCGATCATATATCCAGGCGGCGCCCGCGTCACCGGGTCATTTGACCCCAACTCGCGCCTACGGCAGCCGGTCGACGGCTTCGCCGGCCGCCTCCGCCAGGCGCTCCACGGTGCGGGCGAACCGCGCCAGCGCCTCCCGGGCGGCGGCGTCCGCCCCGTACTGGCCCGCCGAGTAGCGCGCGTAGACGCCCTCGAGGATCACCGCAAGCTTCCAGTAGCCGAGCGCCACGTAGAAGTCGATCTCGCCGAGGTCGCGGCCGGAAAGCTCCGCGTAGCGGCGCTTCACCTCCTCGCGGGAGGGGAAGCCGGCCGCCATCGTCCCCGGCTCGGCGAGCGGCAGGAGCTCGTCGCCCTCCTCCGCCCAGTACACGATCAGCAGCCCCACGTCGGCGAGCGGGTCGCCCAGCGTGCAGAGCTCCCAGTCGACGACCGCCGCCACCTCGCCCGCGGGCGAGAGGATCACGTTGTCGAGCCGGTAGTCGCCGTGGACGATCGTCGCCGGGCCCTGCTCGGGGATCCGCTCGGCCAGGCGCCGGTGCACCTCGTCGACCAGGGGCAGCTCGCGCGTTCGCGACTTCTCCCACTGCCCGCTCCAGCGCCGCAGCGTGCGCGCCACGTAGTCCTCCTTGCGGCCGAGGTCGCCGAGCCCCACCGCGTCCGGGTCGACCGCGTGGATCGCCGCCAGGGTGTCGACGACGCGCTCGCCGATCGCCCGGCGCTGGGCCTCGTCGAAGGCCCGCTCCGCGTCCTCCCTGGTGCGCAGCACTGGCCCCTCGACGAACTCCATGACGTAGAACGGGGCGCCGTTCACCTCCTCGTCCGCGCAGAACCCCGCGACCGGAGCGACCGGCACCGGCGTGCGCGCGAGCGCCGAGACCACGCGGTGCTCGCGGCCCATGTCGTGGGCGGAGCCGAGCCGCTTGCCGAGCGGCGGCCGGCGCAGGACCCAGCGGGCGCCGCGCGCGTCGGTCACCGCGTAGGTGAGGTTGGAGTGGCCGCCCGCGATCCGCTCGAACCGCAGCGGCGGCTCGGCGGCCGGGATCTCGCGCCGGAACCAGGCCTCGACCCGCGGCCCGTCGATTCCCTCCGGCGCCGCGAGGTCCCCATCGCGGCTAGCCTGCTCCTCTCCCATGGCTGCGAACACTAGTCCGCCGCGGGCGCTCCTCGTCGACTACGGCGGGGTGCTCACCACGAACATCTGGGACTCGTTCGCCGCCTTCTGCCGCGGCGAGGGCCTTGACCCCGATGCCGTGCTCAAGCTCTTCCGCGAGGGCGGCGAGGCGCTCGCGCTGCTCCGGCAGCTCGAGACCGGGGCGATCGCCGACGAGGAGTTCGAGCGCCGCTTCGCGCCCCTGCTCGGCATCGGGCGCCACGAGGGCCTGATCGCCCGGCTGTTCGGCGGCCTGCGCCCCGACGAGGCGATGCTCGGCGCGGTGCGGGCCGCGCGCGCAGCCGGCGTGCGCACCGGCCTGATCACGAACTCCTGGGGCATGGGCATCTACGACCGCGCCCCGCTCGGCATCTTCGACGCCTCCGTGGTCTCGGGCGAGGTCGGCCTGCACAAGCCGCAGCCCGAGATCTACCGGCTCGCCTGCGAGCGCCTCGGGATCGAGCCGGCCGAAGCCGTGTTCGTCGACGATCTGCGCGAGAACGTGGAGGGCGCCGAGGCCGTCGGGATGACCGGCGTGCTGCACCGCGACACGGCGGCGACCCTCGCCCGCCTCGACGAGCTCTTCGGGCTGCCGCTCAGCTCCGGCACGAGCGGGCCTCCCGCCGGGTGAGCGCCCGCCACAACCCCCCGAGCGAGAAGTCCGCCCGCGCGCGCAGCGGCCCGCGCTCCAGCTCGACGACGAGCCGCTCGCCGTCGGCGCG
>PKER01000003.1 GCA_002919115.1 bacterium | reverse complement strand
CCGCGCGGTGCGGCGGCTCGCGCGCAAGCCGGGCGTCGCCTACGCGGAGCCCAACTACGTGCGCGAGCTGCAGGCGATCCCCAATGACCCGCTCTTCGGGAAGCTCTGGGGCCTGCACAACACCGGCGGGGGCGGCCGGCGCGCCGACGCCGACATCGACGCGCCCGAGGCCTGGGACCTGAGCCTCGGCGACGGCGTCGTGGTGGCCGTGCTCGACACGGGCGTCAACTACGAGCACGAGGACCTGGCGGGCCAGCTCTTCCTGAACCCCGGCGAGACCGGCATGGGCCGCGAGGACAACGGGATCGACGACGACGGCAACGGCTTCGTCGACGACTGGCGCGGGTGGGACTTCGGCGTGGTCGACGGGCACGACGGCCTCGACCTGTCCGGCCCCGACAACGACCCGCGCGACCACTTCGGGCACGGCACCCACGTCTCCGGCACGATCGCTGCCGCCGCCGACAACGGGGTCGGCATCGCAGGCGTCGCCCCGAAGGCCCGGATCCTGCCGGTGCGGCTGGGCGACTACGACCTGAACGTCTCGCGCTCGGTGCGCGGGATCAAGTACGCGCACGCCCTGGGCGCCAAGGTCGCGAACATGAGCTACGGCGGCTGGGGGCCCTCGCGCGCCGAACTCGACGCGATCCGCGCGGCGAGCGACACCCTGTTCGTGATCGCCGCGGGCAACGAGGGAATGAACGTCGACCGCGAGCGGTTCTTCCCGTGCGCCTACCCGGCGCGCAACATCATCTGCGTGGCCGCCTCCACCCCGGCCGACCGGCTCGCGGACTTCTCCAACTACGGGCGCAACCGCGTGGACCTCGCCGCCCCGGGGACAGCGATCCTGAGCGCCGCCTGGCGGGTCCAGTTCAGGCGCGTGTTCACAGACGGCTTCCGCGAGCCGCTCGCGGGGACCTGGCGGCGCGGCGGCACGAACAACACCTGGGGGCGTCAGCCGGTGCGCTTCCCGGGCGATCCCGTCAGGAAGCGCAGGCCCAACTACGCGCTCTCCGATTCGCCGGGCAAGCCCTACCGCAACAACGCCGACGCGACCGTGACGACGGGACCCCTGGACCTCAGCGGGGGCCGGAACTGCATGCTCAACTTCTTGTTCCGGGGGCGCACCGAGCCGGGTCCGGACCGCATGCTGGTCGAGGTGCGCCGGTCCGGCGGCCCCTGGGAGGAGGTGGCCTCGTATTCGGGCCGCTTCCCGGTCACCCTCGGCGAGATCGACCTCTCCGCCTACGACGGGGAGGAGTCGCTGCGGCTCCGCTTCCGCCTCAAGACCGACGGCTCGGTGCGCGCCCCCGGCTTCGTGATCGACAGCCTCTACCTGGAGTGCCCCTCCAACTACATGCGCGAGCGCGGAACGTCGATGGCGGCTCCGCACGTCGCCGGAGCCGCCGCCCTGCTCATGGCCCACGATCCCTCGCTCACGCCCTTCGAGGCACGCGCGAAGCTCGTCGGCAGCGCCGACCGCAGGCCGAGCTTCAGGAGGACGATCGCCGGCGGGCGCCTCAACGCCGCGGCAGCGCTCACGTACGAGGACGCCCAGCCGCCGGAGACGAGCGTCGTCGCGTTCAAGCGGGTCGGCAAGCGCGGGGCGCGGATCAGGCTCGGCGCCGACGAGCTCGTCAGGCGGTACGAGTGCCGACTGGACGAGGCGCCGTTCGCGAAGTGCCCGAAGAACCTCAAGCTTGGGCCGCTCGCCATGGGCGCGCACGTCTTCGCCGCCCGGGCGGTCGACGCCTTCGGGAACACGGACCCGACGCCGGCCGTGCGGCGCTTCAGGATCCGCTAGCTCCGCCGGCGCCAGTCAGTCGTCGTCGCGCTCGGGATGTTCGGGGCGGCGCACGATCAGGACGCTGCACGGCGCGTGGTGGGCGACGTGCTCGCTCACGCTGCCCAGCGCCTTGAGCCCGGTGCGGCCGCGGCTGCCGATCACGACGAGGCCGGCCCCGATCGACGCGGCCGCCTCGCAGAGCGCACGCCCCGGGGATCCCTGCTCGACCCTGAGGATGGGCTCGCGCCCGCTCTCCTCGAGGATCGCGACCGCGTCCTGGGCGATGGTGCCGCCGTCGTTCTCGCGCACGTGCATGGTGGCCACGGTCGAGCCGTGGGCCGCGGCGATGCGGCCCGCGACGCGCGCCGCGTCGAGCGACTCGGCGGAGCCGTCGTTGGCGTGCAGGATCGTCCCGGGGAACCCGGCGGCGGCGCGGGCGACGAGCACCGCGCACGGCGCGTAGTGGGCCATCGCCGAGGCGACGCTCCCGAGCAGGATCCCGGCGACGCGCGAGCGCCCGTGGGAGCCCACGGCGACGAGGTCCGCGCGCAGCTCGGCGACCACGTCGAGCAGGGCGGGCACGTCGCGCCCGCGCACGCGCACCGGCTGCAGCTCGGGGACCTCCTCGCGGGCACGCGCGAGCGCGGCGGCGGCGGCGTTGCGCAGGTCCTCCGCCACCCTGGCCGCGTGGATGCCGGCGTGGACCGCAACCCCCGGGTCCCACGCCGAGACGCCCCACAGCTCGGCGCCCTCCTCGGCAAGCGCGACCGCCTGGCGGGCGGCGGTCAGCGCCTCCTCGGAGCCGTCGATGCCGCAGACGATGCGCCGGAAGCGCACTCCCGAGCCCGAGGCTGCGAGCCGCTCGCTCATGCGGGCGCCACCGGCTCGGGCCGCCGCGCGGCGGCGGCGCAGGCACGCGCGTAGGCGAGCGGGGAGCGGCCGATCTGGGCCGTGAAGTCGCGGGTGAAGTGGGCCTGGTCGAAGAACCCGAGCTCCCAGGCGAGCGCGGCCAGATCGTCCGCGTCGCCCGCGGCGATGCGCTCGGCGGCGACGTGGATGCGGTAGCGGCGCAGCACCCACTTGGGGCCCACCCCCACGTAGTCGCGGAACGCGCGCTGCAGCGTGCGCGGGCTGACCCCGTGCCGTCGCGCGAGCGCCGCGACCGTCGCCCGCTCGGGCGGGTGCAGCATGTCGGCGACCACGGCGCGCACGAGGTCGTAGCGCGGGTCGGGGGCCGGGCGGCGCTCCCGCAGGAACGCCTCGACCGCCTCGATGTGGACTTCGACGTCCCCGTCGCACGCCGCGAGCGCGAAGTCCAGGCGCGTGCCCGGCTCGCCGAAGATGTCCGGGAGGGCGAGGCTGCGGTCGTTGAGCTCGCCCGCGGGGCGGCCGAAGAACCCGGCGAAACCGCCGGGCTTGAACTTCGTGCCGATCGCCATCCCGCTGCCGGAGAGCGTGCGCTGCCAGCGCGCGGTCGGGATGCCGTGGACGGCGATCAGGCCCGGCTCGCTGACCAGGTTCACGCAGGGGTGCGGCAGGATCGCCTGCGTGAACGCCTCGCCGTCGGCGAGGTTCCAGCGCACGACCCAGTGGCGCTCGACCCAGTCGGCGAGGTCGGGCGAGGGACGGTGGCGCTCCAGCGTGAACCGGGCGAGCCCTGCATGCGGCTCGAGGATGCCGCGGGTGTCGCCCTCGAGCGCCATGCGTCGCATTCTTCCAAGACAGGGCACCCGCGCGTCCGTAGCGTCCTGCCCATGGACAAGGTCGCACGCTACGGAAAGAGCAAGGCGAAGCCCGGGCGCGGCGGCGAGCTCGCCCGGATGCTGCTCGACGCCGCCGAGAGGATGAGCTCCGAGCCCGCCTGCGAGCTTTACCTGGTGAACCGGCAGGCCGACGACCCGGACACCGTGTGGGTCACGGAGCTCTGGCGCAGCCGCGAGGACCTGGACCGGGTGATCGCGGGGCTGCGGGGTTCCGCCGACGTCGCCGCTGTCATGGAGATCGTCGACGACTTCGAGGTCATCGAACTTGAACTGCTGGGCGGTGTCGGCGCCTGAGCTGAAAGGAGGCTTGGAATGGGTTTTGAGAAGATCAACCTGCTGAACGCGGAGGATTCGGCGGCGAAGTTCGGCTTCAGCCACGTCGGCGAGGCCCGCTTCCCCAACGAGGACCTGGGCACCGAGCAGACCGGGCTGAGCCTGCACAGGATCAAGCCCAACCAGCGCCAGGCCTTCGGCCACCGCCACACCACCGCGGAGGAGATCTACATCGTGATCAACGGGTCCGGCCGCGTGAAGCTCGACGACGAGATCATCGAGCTCGGCGAGCGCGACGCGGTGCGCGTCGACCCGCAGACTTGGCGCTGCTTCGAGGCCGGCCCCGACGGCCTGGAGTTCCTCGCCGTGGGCGCCCGCCGCCCAGACGACAAGGGCGAGATGGAGACCGGCTGGTGGAAGGACTGACGCCCCCCGTTCAGCCCTGGTCGTCGTTTTTCGAACACCAGGGCTGAACG
>PKER01000010.1 GCA_002919115.1 bacterium | reverse complement strand
TCGCCATACAGATGGGGATTCGCTAATCGGCAAAATATCATTCTGTCCGCTCGCGCTCTGCCGCCGGCAAGCCGTATAGCCTAGTCCGGAAGATACGTAAGAGTACGTGCATTCCAATCTCCGTTCGGTGGCTACTCTACGGCGACAGAGTGTTCGAGTCTTTCATAGAACCGGAGTCCAACAGAACTCGGCGTGACCGGGGGAGTCGGTCTCATCTTCGCGGTACAAACCGTAGATCATCGCGGTGCGAATAGTACGGCGGCGATAACGGATTATTGAGTCCTCATCGGCTACAAACAACGAGGAGATCTCGCTTCACGCCCAACCCAGGATTGGGGTGGATGAACATGCTCGGCACTTGGGAGGCGTTGTTCGGGGATATAGGAACGGAGGTTAGTCGTGTCCAACTTCATTAAATCCAACGATTCCTTGAATCACAGGGATCCATTCGACGTTCTCAAGCCAAATCTCGCGGTCGTGGCTTCACTCTCCGTTGTTCTGGGTTTGATTGCCGCCGTGCCGGCGCTGAGCGACGCCGAAAGCGTCCGCGAGCTCGCGGACAAGCTGAACGAGATGAGCGAGCAGATCGTCTCGTTCTTCATCAGCTTCGCCGTGATCGGGCGCTACTGGCTCGCGCACCACACGTTCATCGGGAGCCTCGCGCGGATGGACACCGGCGTCATCCTCTGGAACCTGGTCTACCTGGCGATCATCGCCTTCATGCCGTTCCCGACGGCGCTGCTCGGCGACTACTTCTACAACCCGCTCGCGGTGTCGATCTACGCCGTCGTGATCGCCGTGGCCAGCGGGCTCGAGGTGGTCATGTTCCAGCACGCCTACAAGCGCGACCTGCTGAGCCAGCCGCCGACGCGGCGGGCCTACCGGTGGGACCTGCTGCAGTCGATGGCGCCGGTCGCGTTCTTTTTGATCTCCGTCCCGCTCGCGTTCTGGAGCTCGTTCGCGGCGGTCGTCGCCTGGTGGCTGATCGGCCCGTTCGAGGCCCTCGCCGACCGCCGCCGCCGGACGCTCGGCGTCTGAGGCGCCCCGCGCGCCCGCCGGGCTGACGTTCGGTCGGGCGCGCGAGTACTTTCATTCCCCGGAATGACCTCGCCGCGTGACCAGGCCGTCGATGTGCTCGTCGAGCAGCTCGGCTCCGACGCCATCGACCCGGCCGAGTTCTACGACCGCCTCTGCGCCGCCGTCTGCCGGCTCACCCGGCTCGAGCGGGCGATGCTGATGCTCTACGACCCGGCCTACCGCGCGGTGCGCACGGCGGGCTCGGCGGGGATCGACCCGGACGTGGCGCGCCAGGTCGAGGGCACGCTCGCCGACGCGCCGCTCGCCCAGCGCGCGCTCGAGCAGGACGACGTGGTGATCGCCTCTGGCGACCTCTCCGGCGAGATCCCGGTGCACGTCGCCGAGGCGATCGGCACCAACGCCGTCGCCTGCGTGCCGGTCTCGGCGGGCGGGGCCTGGCTCGGCGTGATCTTCGCCGACTGCAACGGGGCGGAGTTCGAGCTCGACGAGTCCGAGCGGCTGCCGCTGCGCACCCTGGCGCGCGGCGCCGCGCTCGTCGCCAGCGTCGAGCGCTCGACCAGCATGCGCGAGCGCGCCAACCGCCTCAGCGAGCGCATCGCGCTCGCGCGCGAGATCCACGACCAGGTGATCCAGCGCCTCTTCGGGCTCTCGCTGGTGCTCGGGGCCGAGGGGCCGCTCTCCGACGAGGACCGCAAGCGCGCCCACGCGGAGGTGCGCTCCGTGCTCGCCGAGTTGCGCGGCTCGCTGGAGCGCCAGCTCGCGCCGCCCGAGCACGAGACGAAGACGACCCTGCGCCGCATGATCGACCGCCTCGAGGAGCACGACCCGCGCGTGCGCGTCAACTGGCAGGAGGGCGTCCGCGTCCCGGACCGGCTCGAGGCGCTCCTGCAGTCCGTGCTCGCCGAGGCGATGCGCAACGTGGACAAGCACGCGAACGCGACCGAGATCACCGTGTCCCTGACGCACCGCGACGGCGCGCTCACCCTGCAGGTCATCAACGACGGCGTCCAGGGCAACCGCCAGGCCGAGGGCGGCCTCGGGCTCAAGCTCGCCGGCATCGAGGCGCTGCAGCGCGAGGGCGTGCTGGAGTACGGGCCGTACAAGGACGGCCGCTGGCGGGTGCGGATCGTGTGCCCGATCGGGGAGGCCGACGCCGATGGATGAGCGCCTGCGCGTCCTGGTCGTGGACGACCACGACGTCGTCCACTGGGGGTTCAGGCTGCTGCTCGAGCGCCAGAGCTGGGTGGAGAGCTGCGCCGCCGCGACCAACGGCAGGGAGGCGCTCGCCCAGGCCGAGCGCCTGCGCCCCCACGTCGCGCTCGTCGACCTGTTCCTGCAGGGCGAGTCCGGGGCGGAGGTCTCCGAGGAGCTGCGCCGCGAGCACCCCGAGATGCGGATCCTGCTGATCTCGGGCGCGGGGCGGATCTCGCCGGCGGTCGCCCGCGCCGCGGGCGCCTCGGGCTTCGTCTCGAAGGACTGGGGCGCCGCCGACGTGGTGCGCGCGGTGCGCATGGTCGCGCTCGGCCAGGAGGTCTTCGCGCGGGCCCCCGACTCGAGCGGCGCGAACCTCACCGAGCGCGAGCGCGAGGTGATCGCGCTCATCGCCCAGGGCAACACGAACGCGGAGATCGCGAAGGAGCTCTACCTCTCCCCGCACACGGTCAAGGAGCACACGAGCTCGATCTACCGCAAGCTCGGCGTGCGCAACCGCGCCGAGGCCGTCAAGGCGGCCCAGCGGCTCGGCCTGATCACCTGAGTACCCGCACTTCGGGGGGTATTGGTTACGCGCCACCCCCCGCCTCTCCGCGCACCCCCCTCCGAACGGGGGGTCTACCCGCGCGTAGGCGTGACCACCGCCGGGAAGAGGTGAATTATCGGCCGTGATGAGTCGTCTCCAACGCACCGCGCTGCTCTTCCCCGGCCAGGGGAGCCAGGAGCCCGGGATGAAGGAGAAGGTCGCCGCGCAGTGCCCCGAGCTGCTCGAGCTCGCCACCGAGCTCGTCGGCGACGACCCGTTCGAGCGCGTCAACGACGGCACCCGCTTCGCGCAGCCGGCGATCTACTGCGCGAGCATCGCGGGCTGGCAGGAGGCCGGCCGCCCCGAGGCCGAGTGCATCGCCGGGCACTCGCTCGGCGAGCTCGCCGCGCTCGCGGCGGGCGGCGCGATCTCGATCGAGGACGGCCTGCGCATCGCCACGGTCCGCGGCGAGCTCATGCAGCGTGCCGCCGAGGCCGACGGCGAGAGCGGCATGCTCGCCCTTCTCGGCCCTGGCGAGACCGCCCGGGAGATCGCCGAGCGCCACGGGCTCACGCCCGCCAACGACAACGCCCCCGACCAGCTCGTCGTCGCCGGCCACGACGACGCGCTCGCCGCCGCGCGCAAGGACGCCCGCGCCGCTGGCCTGCGCGCCGTGCGCCTGCCGATCCGCGGCGCCTTCCACTCGCCCGCCATGCAGCCCGTGGTCGGCGAGTTCCGCGCCGCCCTGGACGAGATCGACTTCAGCGAGCCCAAGGTGCCCGTGTACTCGTGCACGGCGGCGGCGCCCTTCACCGACCCGCGCGAGGAGCTCGCAGGCGCGCTCGTGCGCCCCGTGCGCTGGCGCGACACGATGAAGGCGCTCTGGGCGCGCGGCATCGAGAACTTCATCGAGACGGGCCCGGGCAAGGTGCTCACCGGCCTCGTTGAGCGCAACCTGTTCGAGCGCCCGGAGGCGGCCCATGCTTGACGCCCCAGCGGCACCCGAGGCCGCCGAGCGCACCGCCGTCCCCGGGACGGAGCTGACCGCCGCCGCGTTCGCTTCGATCGCGGTCGCGGTCCCCGAGCAGGTCAGGGAGAACGCCCCGATCGCCGAGCGCATCGGCGTGGAGGAGGACTGGATCGTCGAGCGGACCGGCGTGCGCGAGCGGCGCGTCGCCCGCGACGACGAGACCCTCCTCGACTTCGCCACCGCCGCGGCTCGCACGGCCGTCGAGCGCGCGGGCCTCGCGCCCGCCGACATCGACCTCGTGCTCGCGGCGACCATGAGCCACGACCGGATCACCCCGAACCTGGGGCCGCTCGTGGCCGCCGAGCTCGGCACGAACACCGGCGCGCTGGACGTCGGCGCGGCCTGCACCGGCTTTTTGAGCGCGCTCGCGGTCGGCGCCCCGCTGGTTGAGACCGGCCGCGCCCGCGCGGTGCTCGTCGTGGGCGCCGACCTGATGACGCGGCTCATCGACCACGACGACCGCTCCACGGCCGCGCTCTTCGGCGACGGCGCCGGCGCCGCGGTG
>PKER01000068.1 GCA_002919115.1 bacterium | reverse complement strand
CCCGGACAACGGCGAGGCGCTGCGGTCGCGAGAGGGTCGGGGGCGGCGAGGCCCCGGCGAGCGTCGCCACGTCCTCCACGAGGGCCGCGAAGGTACGGATCGTGACGCCCACGGCGCCGCCGTCGCGGCAGAGGTCCTGCTCGAAGCGGGTGGCGTCGTCGGCGGCCGGGACCACCAGCACCGGGTCGCGGTCGACCGCGGCGCGCACGCGCTCCAGGACCGCGCCGGCGCGCCCCGAGTTCGGCGGGCCGACGATCAGCTCAAGGCTCATGGGAACCCGCGCACGCCATCGTCGTCAGCATAGGTCGGCCCCCGGCGACCAACCCTGACGCCAAGCCGCCCGCGCCGCGGCCCGCGACCGCGCAGCACCACCGCCCCCACGCACAACTTGGCGTCCGACCGCGCATTTATCTTCGCCCCCGTCGTCGACTATCGCCGACCAGGTACCGGAATGTCCCTCTGCTTCATCGATCCAGCCGACGCCATCAGGGCAATCGCCGACTCGATCGGCCGCGAGGCGCGCCGCCAGCTCCTCGGCGAGGCCGTCCGCGCCTGGGTCGACGAGATCCCCGAGGACGAGCTCGAGGCGCACTACGCGCGCGCGATCGCCGAGCTCGACGACCACGACATCTCGATGCTCGCCGCCTGGCACGCGTCGATGAACGTCGGTCACCCGGTCCCGAACCGCGACTTCCTCATGCGCGCGTTCCCCGCGCTCGGCGAGTACCGCCGCGAGGCGCTCAAGCTCGCCGCCGGCTTCCGCGGGGAGGAAGCGGTGGACCGCGGCGTCACCGAGGAGCGCGCGCTCGACACGGTGCTCGACTGGCTCTCCCCGGAGCGGCAGATGGAGCTCGCGCTCGAGGCGGTCGAGCTCTACATCTGGGACCGCGCGGGCTCCGACAATTAGTCGCGCCCGCGGCCGGGACGCGGCGCCGGGCCGCTCAGCGCCCGCACCGCGCGAGGGCGCGCGCGTAGAAGCGCAGGTACTCGTCCCAGTGCTGGTCCCAGTACGCGTCGTCGTGCTCCCCGGGCCAGCGCCGCGCGGTGACCTCGACGCCGCCTGAGCCGAGCGCCTCCAGGAAGGCGTCCGCGCCGGGCACGAACGGGTCGTCCTCCCCGATGTCGAGCCAAAGCCGGGTCCCGGCGAAGGCGCCGGGGTCGGTCCGGGCTGCGCCCACGACGTCGTGGCGCGCGAAGTCGTCTGAGTCGTCGAACGCGTCCTCGGCAGTCTCGCCCGCGCTCGCCCACAGCGCAGGGGAGTGGCCCCCGGCCGCGCAGAACCTGCCGGGGTGCAGGCGCGCCAGGTCGAAGGCCCCGAAGCCGCCCATCGAGATCCCGCCGACGGCGATCCGGCCCGGGTCGACCTCGAACCGCCGGACGAGCTCGCCGATCACCTCCTCGGTCACGTACGTCCCCCAGGCGCCGCTGTCGCGGTCGTGCCAGTACGAGGAGCCCCCGCCGTCGGGGAACGCCACCACCAGCGCGCGCTCGCCCAGGCCGGCGAGCGCCGCGAAGAAGGCGTCGTCCAACTCGCTCTCGTCGTCGCGGCCGCGCGCGTGCAGGAACACGAGCGCGGGCCGCCCGCGGTCCGGGATCCCGGGCGGGACGACCACGCTCACCGGCTGCGTGCGCCCGACCGCTTCGCTTTCGATCTCGATCCGCTCGACCGTCGCGCCGCGGGGGTCGGCCGGGCCCGAGTCGCGCAGCAGGAGGAACGCCGCGACCGCCACGGCCGCGAGGGCCGTGACCGCCAGCGCCCTGCTCGCACGCATCGCCCCTCCGCTACAGGCCGAGGGCCGCGCGCACCTCGGCTACCGCCTGCTCGGTCTCGCGGAAGTGCACGACCTGCATGCCGAGCTCGCGCGCGGCCTCGACGTTCACGTCGACGTCGTCCACGAACAGGCACTCCCCGAAGTCGAGGCCGCCGAGCTCGCCAGGGTCGTGCGCGCGCAGGCGCTCGAGCGTGAGCTCGTAGATGCCGCGCTCGGGCTTGCGCATCCCGACGAACGCCGAGTCGACCACGAGCTCGAAGATCTCGTCCACCGGCAGCATCGAGCGCCACAGCGGCTCCCACTCGCGGACGTTGTTGGTGAGCAGCGCCGTGCGGTAGCCGCGACCCTTGACCTCGCGCATCAGCCCGACCATCTCGTGGTTGGGGTCGAGCGCCTCGAAGTAGACGTCGCGGAAGCGGTGCAGCTCGGGCTCGTGGTCGAGGAGGTCGCGCAGCTCGGCGGCGAGCGTGCTCAAGAACTCGGCCTCGGTCACGTTGCCCTTCTCGAGTTCGAACAGCGGGTGCTTGCCCTCGCGCTCGGCCACCGCCTGCATCGCCCGGCCGAGTACCTCCGGCGCGATCCCGGTGTGGTCCTGGACGGCCGCGAACGAGTTCATGAGCGGCGTCGTGAGCACGCCGCCGAAGTCGGAGATGACCGCGCGGATCGTCATCGGCCTACAGGTTGCGAGCGATCTCGTAGGCGCCCGCGCCGTTCTTCCCGTCCAGCCGCATGCGCAGGGCGGCCCCGGCGCGCTCGACGCCCTCGTCGTCGGTCTGCGTGGCCACCGCGGTCGCCTCGCCGGCGCCCCGCAGCGGGTAGTCCTCGTCCTCGAGCCAGAGCTCGAGCGTGACGCGCCGGGGCGAGCCGTCGGCGGCGTACTCGGTCGAGACCAGGGGCTCCGAGACCTCCTGCGGGCCGCGCTTGCCGACGACCGCCGCCGCGGTCACCTCCTCGCCGTGCCCGGCGGCCCCCTCGGGCCGCGCCGCCGCGAACAGGACCGCGCGCCCGTCCTCGAACGCCGCGGAGAGGACGCGCAGCAGCTCGAAGTCCTCCAGCTCGCCCTCGAGCGTCCACAGCGACTCCGGCTCGCTCGCGCCGGCCGGCGCCATCCGCCGGACGGCGTCCAGGTCCCAGATCACGCGCGCGCCGGGCGCGAGCTCGAGGGCGATCGGATCAGCCACGTTCACCTCCAGGGGGCAATTCTTCGTCATCGCGGATCTCCCGCGCGGTTCCCTCGTAGTCATAGCCGCGCTCGCGGGGAGGGAAGCCTGCGTCGCCGGGCGGCGGGAAACGGTCGCCCGGGCGCGGCCCGAAGCTGCCGACCGTGAAGACGATGCGCCCGCGCCGCGCGAGGGTGGCCGTCAGCATGCGCCGCAGCGCGGCGCGGGTCGGCGGGAAGAGCAAAAGCAGCGCGAACGCGTCGGTCACGAATCCCGGGCTGATCATGAGCGCCCCGCCCAGGATCACCATCGCGCCGTCGAAGGTCTCGCGCGCCGGGATCCGGCCCTCGGCGAGCGCCTGGTTGAACCGCCGCCAGACGGCCCGGCCCTGTGAGCGCGCGAGCGCCGCGCCGAGGAAGCTGTCCAGAACGAGCAGCGCCAGGGTGGGGACGAGGCCGATCGCCTGCCCGACCTGGATGATCACGTAGAGCTCCAGGATCGGCAGGACGATGAAGAGCAGCACGAAGAGCGGGAGCATCCGCTCCGAAGGCTATTGACCGCGCCTAGCGCCGGCAGGCGCGCCGCAGGTCCACGCGGACGCGCTCGCCGCGCCCGACGAGCACGCGGCGGGAGGCGAGGTAGCCGAATCCCTCCAGCACGTGTCGGATGCCGGCCCGTCTCGGCGCACCGTCCAGCGGGGGTAGCGGCGGAAGTCGCCAGACCGCCCACAGCGTGACCGAGAGCGCGCAGGCGTCGATCAGGTAGAGCAGTGGCAGCCCGGTGACCGGGATCAACGCGCCGGCGAGCATCGGCCCGACGATCGCGCCGGTCATGAAGACCGTGGAGTTGAGCGCGTTGGCCGCGGGCAGCAGGTGCAACGGGACGAGCCGCGGGATCGAGGCGCTGCGAGCCGGCTGGTTGGCGCCGAAGAGGCCCTGCTGCACGGCGAGCAGGGCGAAGAGCACCCACACCGAGTCGACACGGGCGGATGCCTGCGCCCACAGCAGGACCGACGTGACGGCGATGCCACTGTTCGTGACCAGCATCAACCGTCGCCGGTCCACCGCGTCCGCGATCGCCCCGCCCCAGAGCGCGAAGATGACCAGCGGGACCAGGGCGACGAGGCCCGACAGTCCCACGTAGGCGGACGAGCCCGTGATGTCGTAGATCTGCAGCGGCACGGCCACAGCCGTCAGCTGGCTGCCGACCGAGGTGACGATGGTCGAGGCCCAGAGCCGCCGGTACGGAAGGATCGCGAGCGGCCGGGTGTCCATCATCAGCCGGCGCAGGCCGAGCCGTCGCCTCGAGCCTGGTGTGCCACTCTGCCGGTCGCTGGAGGGATCGGCCGCCTCACCGTCGCGGGTACGGGTGTCGTGCTCGCCCTGC
>PKER01000113.1 GCA_002919115.1 bacterium | reverse complement strand
TACAGCTACCGCTGGCTGCGCGACGGCGAGGAGATCGACAACCCCTCGACCAACCCCGCCACCTACAACACCACCGTCGCCGACATCGGCTCGGAGATCACCTGCGAGGTGGTGCGCACCGGCAAGAACGGCGCCTCCGACCCGGTGGAGTCCAACGGCGTACTGGTCACTCCATAGATCCGCGTCTCCCTCTCCAAAGCCCGCGGGCGAGCGCGCTGCGTGCAGCGCCTCGCCCGCGGGTCTCCTCACGCACCCCGATCGTTCAGCCCTGATCGTCGTTTTTCGACGACCACGGCTGAACGTCCGGTTGGCCCGGCCACACGTTCAGCCCTAGCCTTCGCTTTTCGACGACCACGGCTGAACGTCCCGGGGACGCCCCAAACGTTCAGCCCTGGCCTTCGTTTTTCGACGACCAGGGCTGAACGTGGGGTTGGGGGCTGAGCGGGAGGCTCAGCGCTTGACCTTGAGGTTCGCCTTCTTCGTCTGCTTCTCGAGGCCCGCGCCGGTCACGACGAACCTGATCATCGCCTTCTTGCCGCGGGCGGCGGGCTTGATCCGCAGCTTGAAGCGCTGGGTCACCTTCCCGCCGGCGGGCACGTTCACCGTGCGGCAGGCCTTGCCCTTCACGGCCACGAGCTTCTTCTTGGCCCGGGCGCAGACCTTGACGCCCTCGGCCGCCGCGTCGCCCGTGTTGCGCAGGGCCACCTTGTAGGCGACCTGCCGCTTGCCCGCCGCCACCTTGAGCGACTTGGGCTTGACGTTGACCTTAACCTGGGCCTGGCCGTCGCCGCCGTCACCGCCCGAGCAGCTCGCGTTCGGCGTAACCCGGAAATAGTCGACGCTCACGTCCGCCGACCCGCCGGCGCCGTAGAGGCCCACGTAGACCGGGCCGTTGGCCGGCGGCATGATCGTGTTGATGTTCATGGGGCTGCCGAGCGCGATCTGGTGCCAGGCGCCGCCCTGCTCCGGGTCGCTCGTCGCGTACCAGGCAGCGAGCACGTCGTTCGCGCGCTTGATGCGCAGCCACCAGGTCTGGCGGTTCTCGATGTCCAGGTCATGCCTCGCGCTCCGGGTCGTGGAGCCGTTGCGCTCCGTCACGACCTCGAAGAAGGTCTGCCCGTGGAACCCGCCGCCCTGGTCGCCCACCCGGGCCTGCGCGATCCGCATGTGGTTGTTGTCGCCCTGGTAGGGCATCAGGCCGGCCTGCGCGTCGCCGTGGCCGTCCGTGCCCTCGGTGGAGTCGTCGGCCATCAGGTCGGCCGTGAACTTCGCGACGACCTCGAAGTCGCCGTCCGGGATCGGCTGGCCGAAGAACGCGACCGGGCCCGCGCCGCGCCCCTCGAGATCGCCGGAGCCGAGCCGGTAGACGAGGCTGCCGCCCGCGAGCTCCGGCTCCTCCGAGGTCGGGTGCACGAAGCTCCACTTCGGGTGCAGCGCGCTCGCGTCGAACTCGTCGGAGAGGCACGGCGCGACGCCGGCGATCCGGAACGACACCGAGCGCATGGCCTCGACGTTGCCCTCCCCGTCCGCGGAGCGGAACTCAACGACGTGGTTGCCGGGCTTGTCGAGGCTCAGCGTGGTCACGAACGGGTCCGCGTCGTCCACATTGTCCACGCGGACCCAGTCTCCGATCTCGTTGTTGGTGGTGACGCGGTACTCGGTGTGGGCGACGCCGGCCGCCGGGGTCTCGGTCGGGCTCGCGTCGGCCGCCTCGAGCGTCACCTGCACGGGCCCGTCGTAGGTCCTGCCGGGGCCCGGCAGCTCGGGGTCGAGCGCCGCTGACGTCCGCGGCGCGAGCGTGTCGGGCCCGCAGTTGACCTCGCCGTCGAAGGCGAAGTACTCGAAGCCGACCTCGGTCCCGGGCTCGTCGACGCCCACGGCGAAGATCCCGAAGTCGGGGTCCTCGATCGGGTTGCCGACCCACTGGGAGAACGTCGTCCAGTTCTCGCCGTCCAGCGAGTACGCGGGCACGTACACGTCGCCCCGCTTGGTCAGCCGCAGCCACGCGTCCTCGGTGCCCTCCGGCAGGGGCTCGACCTGCGGCCGCGGGGCTCGCGCCAGGCCGCCCGTCTCCGAACGCACCTCGATGCGGTACGGCCGGGTCCGGCTGCCGGGCGAGATCAGGTCGATCTTCACGTAGTTGTCGTCGTCCGCGTAGGCGATCAGCCCGCCCTGCGCGTAGCCGCCGTGCAGGTCGGCGCCCAGCACCTTGGTCTCGATCGTCCAGTCCTCACCGGCGTTCGAGGCGGCCTGGAGGATGAAGTTGGTGGTCTCGGACGGATCGTCGCTCTCGTAGAAGTCGCCCGCACTCTTTGGGACCCCACCCCCCGGCACCGACCCTCCTCGGTGCCCCCCGGGGGCGCGAAAAAAGCGCGGATAGTCAAGCGGAGCGCGCCCGGCCGCGCAAGCCGGGCGCCCCCGCGCCGGTCGCGAGACGCCCTAGCGGCGAATCCTGAGCGCGGCCGTCGCGGAGCGTTTGCCGATGCCCGGGCCGCTCGCCACGAACCGCACCTGGGAGCGCTTGCCGACCGCCGCGCGCTTGACCTTGAAGGCGAACCGCTCGACGCTGCGGGCGCCGGCCGGCACGCTCGCGCTGCGGCATGTCCTCCCCTTGACCGCGAGCAGCCTGGGCTTGGGCTTCGCGCAGACCCGCGCCGTCGGCGTCCGCGCTGCCCGCGTTGCGCAGCACGACCCTGAAGGCGACCTGGCGCCTGCGCTTGGGGACGGCCTTGGACTTGGGCTTCACGCCGAGCCTGAGCCTGGGGGCCCCGGGCGGGTCACCGTCGGGGTCGTAGTCCTCGACCGAGAACGAGACCTCGAGCGGGGCGACTCCGTCCGTCGGCGTAGCGCTCAACGAGAGGATGACCGGCGCGCCCCTGAGCTGGGAGCCAGCGGTCGCCTCCGTCCGCGCCGAGCCGACGCGGTCCGCGGCTGCCCGGGCGTCGCCGGCGGGCGCGAAGAACGGGACCTCCCAAAGCGGTGCGGGCTCCGCCGCAGCGCGGCGACCTGCGCCGCGCACAGCGAGAGGGCGCCCGTGACACCCACGACACAGAGCAGCACACAGGGCGTCGCCGACCGCGGACGCAACAGCCGAACCCCACCTATGTCCAGGTCACGTCTAGCGCTTGACACGCAGCGTCGCCGTCGTGGTCCGTTTCCTGACCTCGTCGCCGTTCGCTACGAGCCGGATCTTGACGCGCTTGCCTGCCGCCGCGCGCCGGATCCCGAAGGTGAAACGCAGGCTTCGCTCGCCGCCCGCCGGGATGCGGGCGACGCGACAAGCCTTCCCCCTGAGAGCGAGCAGCCGGCGCTTCGTCCGCGCGCACACCTTGACCTCCCCCGCGCCGACGTCGCCCGTGTTGCGCAGGAGCGCCCGGAAGGTGACCCGGCGCGTACGCCTGGGGACGACCTTGGAGCGGGGCTTCGCGGCGAGCGCGAGCCGCGGCTCGCCCGGCGGCGTCTCGCCGGGCCCCTCCTCCTCGTCGGGCGGCGCGGGGCGCCCGTAGCGCACCGCGACGTAGTCGACGACCATGGGGTGCCCGGGCTCGGTCTCCCCGGTCGGGGTCTGCCGTTGCGCCACCCCAGACGGGAAGCCGCCGCCGATCGCGACGTTGAGGATCAGGAAGAAGCCCTCGTGGCTCGCGATGTCGGCCCAGGCTTCGGCGGGCAGGTGGGCCTCGCTGACCGAGTGGAACGGCTCCCCGTCGAGATACCAGCGCAGCTCGCCGGGCTCCGACCGCGCGTCCCACTCGAACGCGTAGGTACGGAAGTGGCCGACGCACGGGTCAGGCGTGCAGGCTCTCACCGCGCCGATCCCCTCGGGTTCGTTGCACGGCCCGCCGCTCGCGATCCCGCAGTGCAGCACGCCCCAGTTCTGGTCCAAGCCGTTCACGCTCTCCATGACGTCGATCTCGCCGACCGCGGGCCAGCCGAACGTCTGCCGGTACGGCGACCCGAGGGCCCAGAACGCCGGCCAGTAGCCGAGCGCCGCGCCCCCGGTCACGGCGGGCATCGCGATGCGGCCCTCGATGCGCATCACCGCCCCCGGCGGCGGGCGGAAGTCCGAGCGGTTGGTCTCGATGCGCGCGGACGTCCAGCCGCCCTCGGCGTCGCGCAGCGGGGTGATCAGCAGGCGCCCGTCGCCGTCCAGGCTCACGTTCGCGGGGTCGTCGGTGTGGTAGGCGACCTCCCCCGTCCCCCAGTTCGGAGGGCCTCCCGGATAGCCGTGCCCGACGCTGAATCGCCAGACGGCGCTGGACGGCAGGGCGCCCGCAGGCCCCTCGAACTCGTCCAGGAACGCGGTCTCCCAGACCAGGCCGGGCTCCGCGGCGCGCGCGGG
>PKER01000229.1 GCA_002919115.1 bacterium | reverse complement strand
CGGCGGGCCGGGAGGAGGAGGGTTGGTCACCGCCCGCCGCGCGCTCTGTGTTGCCGATTGCCTGGTGGTTGTGTTGGTTCTGGGGAGGAGGGAGGATCTGTTGGAGGGAAGCTTCAGCCCGCCGTGGCGAGGAGCTCGGCCGGCTCGGGCTCGAGCGCGATGTCCAGCACCTCGTTGATCGTCATCACCGGGTGGAAGGTCATCTCCTCGCGCACGTGCTCGGGCACGTCCTCGAGGTCGCCGCGATTGCGCTCGGGCAGGATCACGTCGGTGAGCCCGGCGGCGTGCGCGGCGAGCACCTTCTGCTTGACGCCGCCGATCGGCAGCACCCGGCCCTGCAGGGTGACCTCGCCGGTCATGCCGACCGTGTGGCGCACGGGGCGCCCGGTGAGCAGCGAGACCAGCGCGGTCGTCATCGTGATCCCGGCGCTCGGGCCGTCCTTGGGGATCGCGCCCGCGGGCACGTGGATGTGGAACTCGCGGTCGGCGAACTCGCTCGGGTCGATGCCCAGCTCCTCAGCGTGGCCGCGCACGTACGAGAGCGCGATCCGCGCGGACTCCTTCATCACGTCGCCCAGCTGGCCGGTGAGCACGAAGCCCTCCTTGCCCGGCATGCGGGTCGCCTCGATGAAGAGCACATCGCCGCCAGCGCCGGTCACGGAGAGGCCCGTGGCCACGCCCGGCACCGCGGTGCGCTCCGCCGCCTCCTGGAAGTAGCGCGGGCGCCCGAGCGCCTCGCGGACGGCGTCGGAGTCGATCTCGATCGGCGCCTCCGCCCGGCCCGACGCGATCCGGGTCGCGGTCTTGCGCAGGAGCTTGCCGAGCTCGCGCTCGAGCCCGCGCACCCCTGCCTCGCGGGTGTAGTCGGTGATCACCTGGCGGATCTGCTCGTCGCCGATCTCGACCTCGTCCGGGCGCAGCCCGTTGCGCTCGACCTGGCGGGGCCAGAGGTAGTCGCGCGCGATCGCGATCTTCTCGTCGGTCGTGTAGCCGTCGAAGCGCACGACCTCCATGCGGTCCAGGAGCGGACCGGGGATCGTCTCGGCGAAGTTCGCCGTGGCGATGAACATCACCTCGGAGAGGTCGAGGTCGACGTCCAGGTAGTGGTCGCGGAACGAGTGGTTCTGCGCCGGGTCGAGCACCTCGAGCAGGGCCGCGGCGGGGTCGCCGCGCCAGTCCGCGCCGATCTTGTCGACCTCGTCGAGCATGATCACCGGGTTCATCGTCCCGGCGTCGCGCAGGGCGCGCACGAGCCGGCCCGGCAGCGCGCCGATGTAGGTGCGCCGGTGGCCGCGGATCTCCGCCTCGTCGCGGACGCCGCCGAGCGACATGCGCACGAACTCGCGGCCGGTCGCGCGCGCGATCGACTCGCCGATCGAGGTCTTGCCGGTGCCGGGCGGGCCGATCAGGGTGAGGATCGCGCCCGCGTTGCGGCCCTCCTCGGAGAGCCCGCGCTCGCGGCGCAGGCGCCGCACGGCGATGAACTCGGTGATGCGGTCCTTGACGTCCTCTAGGCCCGCGTGGTCGGCGTCGAGCACCTCGCGCGCCTTCACCGGGTCGAGCACCTCCTCGGAGCGCTTGCCCCACGGCACGGCGAGGATCCAGTCGAGGTAGGTGCGGATCATCGAGGACTCGCCCGAGGCGTCGCCCATGCGTTCGAGGCGGCCGAGCTCGCGCTGGGCCTGCTCGCGCACGTCGTCGGGCATGTCGGACTCCTCGATCTTCTTGGCGTACTCCTCGATGATCGAGCCCTCGTCCTCGCCCAGCTCCTTGCGGATCGACTCGAGCTGCTTGCGCAGGAAGTACTCGCGCTGCTGCTTCTGGGCGCCCGACTCCACGTCGTCGCGGATGCGCTGGCGCACCTGCAGCTCGGCGAGGCGCTCGCGCTGGAGCTCGACGGCGAGCTCGAGGCGGCGCGTCACGTCGAGGGTCTCCAGCAGCCGGCGCTTGTCGGCCAGGGAGATGTCCGGGCTGTAGCCGGTGGTGTCGGCGAGGGCGCCCGGCTCGTCGATCGTGCGCAGGAACGCGGCGACGCGGCCATCGTCACCGCGCAGGTCGAGGATCTCCTCGACGACCGCGCGGTACTCGCGCTCGAGCTCGCGGGTGCGCTCGTCGGTCGGCACGCCGTCGTGGATCGGCTGGACCTCGATGAGCAGCTCGCCGTCGGGCCCGGAGACCGCGGCGCCGGGGATGCCGCGGTGCAGGCCGGTCACCGTGATCGCGACGACGCCGCCCGGCAGGCGGTTGCGCTCGACCACCTCGGCGACCGTGCCGACGCGGGCGTATTCGCCGTCGTCGTCACGCGGCAGCAGGAGCACGCGCTCGCCCCTGGCCACGTCGGCCGAGATGGAGACGGTCATGTACGGGAAGACGACGCTTTCGTCAAGTGGAACGAGAAGAAGCTTCATGCGTGCTCCTGCTTTCGCTTTAGCTCGTATAGCTACTTCAGATTGTGAAGTAATGGTAGCGAGGCCACCCAGACACCCCAAACCGCAACGTTCAGCCCTGGTGTTCGAAATCCGACGACCAGGGCTGAACGTGCGGCCGGCCCCGCGCGACGTTCAGCCCACGTGTTCGAAAAACGACGACCAGGGCTGAACGTGCGGTTTCGGGGGCTACGGGCGCGGGATCGGCAGCTTGAAGCGCACGCGCTCGGGGTCCAGGCGCCGGACCAGCGGCAGACGCAGGACGCGCGCGACCCGGTAGCCCCAGGCGTAGGGCCACGGGACCGGGACCGCGGTGGTGAAGCGGTTCGTGGACTCGTCGCGCGCGATCACCTCGAAGTCGATCTGCGAGCTCGGCAGGAAGATCCCCTGCGGCCGCCCGATGCGGACGACCCGCACGGCGGTGGGGCCGCCGCCGGAGAAGGCTCGCCGCGCGTCGCGCACCGCGCGCCGCACGAGGAACGGGTTCAGGTAGCGCAACCGGGACACGGTCGCCGGGTACCCGAGCCGCCCCGGGCAAACCGGCGGCCCCGCCGGCGCCGGCTCGACATCGCGGCCAAACCGACGGCCGAAAGTCTGGCCCTCGCGAGCTAGGCGGGGCGGTCACCGATCCTTAACTTGGCTCGCGTGACTCGCCGCAACCATCACCGTGTGAACGCATTCGACACCTCCAACGACGCGCCTGGGGTCGTGCTCACGGGGGCCACGGGCTTCCTCGGAGGGGAGCTCCTCGCCCGCCTGCTCGAGCGCGACAACCGGACCATCTACGCGCTCGTCCGCGCCCGCGACGACGCCGAGGCGGAAAAGCGCCTGCGGCAGACAATCGTCAACCTGCTCGGCCGCGCCGAGCCGTGGACGCACCGCGCGGTCGCGATCGCCGCGGACCTCACCCGGCCCGACATGGGCCTCGACGGCTGGCAGCGCGAGTGGCTGGCCGGCCGGGCCCAGCAGATCATCCACTGCGCCGCCTCGGTCTCGTTCACGCTCGGGCTCACGGAATCGCGGCGGATCAACGTCGAGGGCACGCGCCGGATGATCGACCTCGCCCGGCTCGCCGACGCCCTCGGCGCCCTGCACTGCCTCACGCACGTCTCGACCGCGTACGTGGCGGGCACGCTCCACGGCACCTTCACCGAGGACGACCTCGACGTCGGCCAGGGCTTCCGCAACGCGTACGAGGGCTCGAAGCTCGAGGCCGAGCTGGCCCTGCGCCGCTACGGCCGCGACCTCCCGATCCAGGTGATGCGCCCCAGCATCGTGGTCGGCGACTCGCGGACGGGCTGGACGTCCTCGTTCAACGTCCTCTACTGGCCGCTGCGCGCCTTCGCGAGCGGCGCCTACCCGGCCCTCCCCGCGCGGCGCTCCGCGCCGGTCGACGTGGTCCCCGTCGACTACGTGGCCGACGCGATCCTCGCCCTGGCCGGCCGCCCCGGAACGACGTACCACCTCACGGCCTCCGAGCAGGCGAGCTCGATCGGCGAGCTGGTCGAGCTCGCCTGCGCGCGCTTCGAGCGCCCCGCGCCGCGGCTGCTCCCGCCCGCGCTCTACCGCTACGGGCTGCACCCCCTCCTGGCGCGCACGGGCCCGAGCCGCCGGCGCAAGGCGCTGCGGCGCAGCGAGGCGTTCTTCCCGTACTTCAACATCGCCGCCCGCTACGACAACCAGCGCGCGAGGGCGGCGCTCCAGGGCACCGGCATCGAGGTCCCGCCCCTGCGCGCGTACTTCGACCGCCTGGTCGACTACGCCCTGCGCGCCGACTGGGGCCACGCGCCCCTTCCCCGCCACCGGCTGGCGGGCGTGGCCCATCCCCCGCGCGACCGGCACCACGAGGGCCGGCGCCGCTCGCGGCCGAGCACCGGCACTCACCGGGTGCTGCGCTGATCCATCCGCACCGCGCCGAGCGTGCGC
>PKER01000249.1 GCA_002919115.1 bacterium | reverse complement strand
CGCGACGACGAGGTGGGCGCGCTGCTCGCCGAGGGCGGCGAGCGCGTCGATCGCGACGTCGACGCGCTTGAAGTGGTGGGCGCGGTCGAGCGTGGCGACGAAGGCGATCACCACGCCGTCGGCGGGGATGCCGAGGCGCTCGCGCAGGCCGCTCGCGTCCTCGCCCGGCGAGAACTGCTCGGCGTCGACGCCGTTGGGCATCACGATCAGCTTGGCGGGGTCGCGCTCGCCCGTGCGCCGCAGGTACGAGACCGAGTTCGCATGGTCGTGGGAGAGCACGAGCACGCGGTCGGCGGCGCGGATGAGCGCCGGGGCGACGGTGTGCTCGTAGGCCTCGAACAGCGTGCCGCGCGGCCCCTTGCCGACGAGCCGGTTCTTGTAGTGGACGACCAGCGCCTGGCGCCGGCGCGAGCGGCGCAGGCGGGCGAGCAGGGTGAGCTCGCTGCCGAAGATGAACGGGTAGTGGATGTGGACCACGTCGAAGCCGCCGAGCGTCGCGAGCTTCGGGATGAGGGGCGCGTTGCCGATCGCGAAGGCCGGCTTGATGCGGTGCACGATCGCCGCGCCCGGGTCGGGGATCTGCCCCGGCGCCGGCGCGGTGAAGACCTCGACGTGGTGGCCGCGCTCGGCCTGGCCCTTCGCGAACCGAAAGGCGGTGTTGCCCGCGCCGCCGGGGTAGGGCGGGAAGGTCGCGGTGAGGTGCGCGATCCGCAGGCGCTCGGTGCGTGCAGGCTCGTCAGGCAAGGCGGGTGCAGCTTAGGGCCGGAGCCTCCCCCGAGCGAGCGGCTCCTTCTTCGTGGACGCCGTCAAGGGCCGTCAAGGGGGTAGGCGCCGCCGACGCGCGGATCCGCGGGGCGTCGGCTGTCCGCCGGGCCGCTAGGGCCGCGAGCCCACGAGCCGCTCGATGCCCGCCGCCTCGATCGTGCGCCGCAGGCCCTCGCGCAGGTCGATCTGGGGCTCCCAGCCCAGCAGCTCCTTGGCGCGCGAGATGTCGGGCTGGCGCACCTTCGGGTCGTCGACGGGCAGCGCCTCGAAGACGATCTCCGAGCGCGACTCGGTCACCTCGATCACGGTCTTGGCGAGCTCGAGCAGCGTGAACTCGTCGGGGTTGCCGATGTTCACGGGCACGTGCACGTCGGACTCGGCCATCGCGATGTAGCCGCGGATCTGGTCGTCCACGTAGCAGAAGCTGCGGGTCTGGCTGCCGTCGCCGAAGACCGTGAGCGGCTTGTCCTGCAGCGCCTGGCGCAGGAAGGTCGGGATGGCGCGCCCGTCGTGCGGCCGCATGCGCGGGCCGTAGGTGTTGAAGGTGCGCACGATGCCGGTGTTCACGCCCTGCTGGCGGTGGTAGGCCATGGTCAGCGCCTCGGCGTAGCGCTTGGCCTCGTCGTAGACGCCGCGCGGGCCGATCGGGTTGACGTGCCCCCAGTACTCCTCGTGCTGCGGGTGGATCTGGGGGTCGCCGTAGACCTCGGAGGTCGAGGCGAGCACGAAGCGGGCCCGGTGCAGCTTCGCGAGGCCCAGCATGTGGTGCGTGCCGTACGAGCCGACCTTGAGGGTGTGCAGCGGCAGGCGCAGGTAGTCGATCGGGCTCGCGGGCGAGGCCAGGTGGTAGACGTAGTCCACCGGCTCGTCGACGTACAGCGGCTCGGTGACGTCGTGCATGATGAACTTGAACCGGTCGCTGTCGCGCACGTGCTCGATGTTCTGCAGCGAGCCCGTGTCGAGGTTGTCGACGCACAGCACCCGGTGCCCGCGCTCGATCAGCGCGTCGCAGAGGTGCGACCCGAGGAACCCTGCACCGCCGGTGACGAGACACGTAGGCATCGGCGCCAGAATACCCGCGGTCGGATCAAGCCCCTGCGCCATGGCCGAATAAACGACGCCGGCGGGAGCGTTCTTGCGCGGCCCTCTCGGGGCTCGCGGCGCGGAGAGCCCTCGGCGGGGGCGCCCGCCGGGGCGCCGGGGTTCCCGTTCGCGTGGACGAAGAGTTCGCCCGGCGCCGGCGCGCGATGGCGCTCCTCGACTCCTACGGCGGCCTGTTCCGCAGCACGGCGCGGCGCTTCTCGCTGTGCCTGGACGACGCCGAGGACGCGCTGCAGCGCAAGGCGCTCAGCTACGACCGCCAGGGCGACCGCCACTACGACTACATCTCGGCGTGGATCAAGGCCACCCGCGGCTCGGACGTGGACGCCTCGCTCTACTACCTCGCGGTCATGCTCGAGGGCGGGGAGGACCCGCGCTTCATCGCGCGCCGGATGGTGATCTTCGCCTCCGAGGACGTCGGCAACGCCGACCCGCAGGCGCTCGTGGTCGCGAACGCCGCCGCCGCGGCCGTCGACCGCGTCGGCATGCCCGAGTGCGCTCTCAACCTCGCCCAGGCGGCCGCTTACCTCGCGCTCGCGCCCAAGTCCAACGCCTCGACCACCGCGATCGCCGCGGCGATGCGCCACGTGCGCGAGCACGGCGCCAAGCTCCCGCCGCCGTATTTGCGCGACGCGCACTACCCGGGCGCCAAGGCGCTCGGCCGCGGCCAGGGCTACGTCTACCCGCACGACGAGCCGGACGGCGTCTCCGACCAGGAGCTCATGCCGCCCGAGCTGCGCGGCCTGCGCTTCTACGAGCCGGTCGAGCGCGGCTTCGAGCGCACGCTGCGCGAGCGGCTCGAGTGGCTGCGCAAGCGGCGGGGCCAGGCAGGCTAGGGCGCCGGGGGCTTTTCGATCCGCGCCGAGCGCAACTTCCCGCGGATCGGCGTGTTTATGCGATGCCGGGCACGCGCGGGGGACGTGCTCGGGGAGACCGCTCTCACTTCTGGCGGGTGGCGAGAGCATCTAGCAAGGCAGGGGGGCCGGAGCCGAGGGGGGCTCCGGCCTGTGCGCGGGGCCCGGAAGGTGCGGAGCCGGCCGGGCCTGCGGGTCTAGACTGCGGTCGGGATGGGGCGACTCGAGTCACGCAACCCCGCCACCGGGGAGCTGCTCGGCACCGTCGAGACGATCGAGCCCGCCGACGTCGCAGGCGTCGTCGCCGAGATCGCCGAGGTACAGCCGTTCTGGGCGCAGCTCGGGCTCGCCGACCGGGCCCGCTACATGAAGCGCACCGCGGCCGCGCTCGTCGAGCAGATGGACGAGGTCGCGGAGCTGCTCACGCGCGAGCAGGGCAAGCCGATCGTGGAGAGCTACACGATGGAGGTCGTCCCCACGATCGACCTCCTCAACTGGTGCGCCGAGGAGGGCCCGCGCATCCTGCGCGACGAGCCGATCCGCTTCCCGCAGCTCTACCTCAAGACCAAGCGCAGCCACTTCTCGTACGAGCCGATCGGCGTCGTCGGCGTGATCGCGCCCTGGAACTACCCGTGGTCGATCCCCTTCGGCGAGGTGGCGATCGCGCTCATGGCCGGCAACGGGGTGATCCTCAAGCCCGCGAGTCTCACCCCGCTCCTCGGCGAGCGCATCCAGCAGGTGTTCGAGGCCGGCGGCCTGCCCGAGGGGCTCGTGCGCACGGTTCACGGGGGCGGCGTGATCGGCGAGGCGATCTGCGAGGAGCCCGGCGTGGGCAGGGTCTTCTTCACGGGCTCGGTGGAGGTCGGCAGGCGCGTCGGCGAGGTCTGCGCGCGCAACCTGAAGGGCTCGGTGCTCGAGCTCGGCGGCAAGGACCCGCAGATCGTCTGCGCCGACGCCGACATCGAGAACGCGGCCTCGGGCTGCGTGTGGGGCGGCTTCGCGAACGCGGGCCAGACCTGCTCGGGGATCGAGCGCACCTACGTGGTCGAGTCGGTCGCCGACGAGTTCCTCGCGAGCGTGCGGCGCCGCACCGAGCGCCTGCGCGTGGGCGACCCGCTGCGGTGGGAGACGGAGATCGGCCCGATGGTCTCCGAGCAGCAGGCGGACCTGGTCACCGAGCTCGTCGACGACGCGCTCGCCCGCGGGGCCGAGCGCCTCACCGGCGGGCCGCGCGAGATCGAGGGCTTCTCCGGGCGCTTCATCGCCCCGACGGTGCTCGCCGGCGTCGAGGACGACATGCGCATCATGCGCGAGGAGATCTTCGGCCCGGTCGTGCCGATCATCGTGGTCGGCTCCGAGGAGGAGGCGCTCGAGCGCGCCAATGACTCGAACTTCGGCCTCGGCGCCTCGGTGTGGACGAAGGACCGCGCCAAGGGCGAGCGCATCGCGCGGCGCATCCAGTCGGGGATGGTCTGGATCAACGACCACTCCTTCACCCACGGCGCCGCCCAGTGCTCGTGGGGCGGCGTGAAGGACTCGGGCGTCGGGCGCTCGCACTCGAAGTTCGGCTTCTACGAGTGCGTGAACATCAAGCTCGTCTCCTGGGAGCCCGGGCTCACCCGCAACTTCTGGTGGCAGCCCTACGACCGCACGGTGGGCGACGCGGTGCGCGC
>PKER01000019.1 GCA_002919115.1 bacterium | reverse complement strand
GCGCGCGCCCGCGCGCTGCACGAACCGCCGCGCCCGGCTCCAGGGCCGGCGCCGCTCGGCGCGCAGGGCCTCGCGCAGCTTGCGCTCACGCCGCTTCAGCTTGCGGATGCGCGCCCGGCGGCGCTTGGCCTTGAACTTGTGGCGGCGCAGGTCGCTGATCGTGTCCAAAAGCTGGCGGATGCGCTCGCGCGACTCGCTCAGGCGGACCTCGAACAGCCTGGAGTGGCGGCTCAGAACCCGGACCGCGTCGGCCGCGACGGCGTCGCGCATCCGCTCAAGCTCCTCGGGCGGGAGCGCGGGCGGCGCGGTCTCGCGGAAGCCGTCGGCGAACGGATCCGGGCACTGCGGCAAAAAGTCACGCAGCCGCGTGTCCTCGACCAGCTCGCCGGAGCGCAGGCCCTCGGCGACCGCCTCGTCGTCGTAGATCAGCTCCTTGTAGAGCCACTCCAGCTTGTCGGCCTCGTACGCGCGCCGCAGCTGCGACCAGCTCTTCTGGTCGGGGAACGACTCGAGCCCGAGCTCGACCCGCCGGCGGTACTGGGCGAACGAGCGCACGGGGAAGTGCAGGATCTGGATCGGCCAGGCCGGCGCGAGCGCGAGCGCGCGGTCGTCGCCGGCTTCGGCGTCGCGCACGGTGCGCAGGACCGCGCGGCCCGGCGGACGCAGGGCGTCACGCGGGTTGCCGGTCGGAGCGGCGACGACGTCGTGCCCGCCGCGGTGCAGGACCACGACGTCGCCCCGCGCGCGGTGCGCCACCTTCGGGCGGAGCCGGCCGTGGGCCTCGCGGTAGGTGAGGCGCTCGGCGAACGACCCCGGCCCGTCCGGGCGGCCGACGAACTCGACGCGCGGGGCGAGCACCGCGCCGAACTCCTCGGGGATCGCCGCCAGCGCCTCGCGCAGCGTGCCCTCGAGCGGCCACCAGAACTCGTCCGCGTCGTTGTTCACCACCCAGTCCGCGGCGTGGTGGGTCGCGGCCCGGCGCGCCATCTCCGTGATCCACTCGGCGCGCCGCAGCGGGGTCGCGTCCGCCGGCCTCGTGATGCGCTCGAGCAGGCCCGCGGCGCTCCAGCGGTCGAGGATCTCGCCGACCGGCTCGGTCACGCCGTCCTCGAGCGCGATGAAGCGGTCGACCCCCTGGGCGCGGTGGAAGCGCAGGTTCTCCTCGAGCGCGTCCGCCTCGTCGCGGACGCGGAACGTCATCACGAGCCGCATCGCCATGCCGGGCGATCGCGGCTCAGCCGTCGAGGGAGCGGCCGGTGATGCGCTCGTAGGCCTCGACGTACTTGGCCCGGGTGTTCGCCACGACCTCCTCGGGCAGCTCGGGACCGGGCGGGTTGTGGTCCCACCCCGACTCGTCCAGCCAGTCGCGCACGTACTGCTTGTCGAACGACGCCTGGCCGCGCCCCGGCTCGTAGTCGTCGGCGGGCCAGAAGCGCGAGGAGTCCGGGGTGAGCACCTCGTCCGCGAGCACGATCTCCGCGTCGGGCGCGGCGCCGAACTCGAACTTGGTGTCGGCGATGATGATCCCGCGCTCGGCTGCGTGCTCGGCGGCGTGCACGTAGAGCGCGATCGAGATGTCGCGCAGGCGCTCCATCAGGCCGCGGTCGCCGACGATCTCCGCGGCGCGGTCGAAGTCGATGTTCTCGTCGTGCTCGCCCTCCTCGGCCTTGGTCGCGGGCGTGAAGATCGGCTCGGGGAGCCTGTCGGACTCCCGCAGCCCCGCCGGCAGCTCGATCCCGCACACCGACTGGGACTCGCGGTACTCGCGCCAGCCCGAGCCCGAGAGGTAGCCGCGCACGACGCACTCGACCGGGTACATGTCGAGCTTGCGCACGCGCAGCGCGCGCCCGCGCACCTCGTCCGGGACGTCCTCGGAGACGAAGTGGTTCGGGCAGATGTGCCGGGTCGTCTCGAACCAGAACACGGACATCTGCGTGAGCACCCGCCCCTTGTCGGGGATGGGCGTGGGCAGCACGACGTCGTAAGCGGAGATGCGGTCCGAGGCGACCATGAGCAGGTCGCCGTCGAGCTCGTACATCTCCCGGACCTTGCCGCTGGAGACCAGGCGCAGATCTGAAAGCTGGCTCGTCAAGGCGAGCCGATGGTACAGGCGCGATACCCCCACCCGGTATAGTCGGCCAGATGGATCAACCTGGATACAGCGAGGAGCGCGAGGCGATCCTGCGCCGGCTGGCGCGGATCGAGGGCCAGGTCCGCGGCGTCGCGCGGATGGTCGAGGAGGACGCCTACTGCATCGACGTGCTCACGCAGATCGGCGCGATCTCGCGCGCGCTCGACGGCGTCGCCCTCAAGCTCCTCGCCGAGCACACCGACCACTGCGTGCGCGGCGCGATCGAGCGCGGCGGCACCGACGCCGACGAGAAGGTCGACGAGCTGATCGCCGCGGTCGAGCGCTTCGCGCGGACGCGCTAGCCGCGCAGCGCCTCGAGCCGCTCGAACACCTCGCCGGCGTTGGCGAGGTAGGCGCTCGGGTCGAAGATCGCGTCCAGGTCGACCTGCGGGGCCGAGGGGTCCTCGGCGAGCGCCCGCTCGAGCAGCTCGCGGAACGGGGTGCGCGTGTCCCACGCCTGCTGCGCGTTGCGCTGCACGAGCCGGTAGGCCTCGTCGCGCACGAGGCCCGCGTTGACCAGCGCGGTCAGCGCCCGCTGGCTGAAGACGGCGCCGTAGGTGAGCTCGAGGTTCTCGCGCATCCGGTCGGCGTGCACCACCATGTCGCGGGCGACGCGCGTGGCCAGGTGCTGCATGTAGTCGAGCGCGATCGTCGCGTCGGGCAGAACCACGCGCTCGGCGCCCGAGTGCGAGATGTCGCGCTCGTGCCACAGCGCCACGTTCTCGAGGCCCGTCTGCGCGTAGCCGCGCAGCACGCGGGCGAGCCCGGTGATGCGCTCGCAGGTGATCGGGTTGCGCTTGTGGGGCATCGCCGAGGATCCCTTCTGCCCGGCGCGGAACGGCTCCTCGACCTCCCGCAGCTCGGTGCGCTGCAGGTTGCGGATCTCGGTCGCGAAGCGCTCCAGCCCCGCGCCCGCGAGCGCCACCGCGCTCAGGACCTCCGCGTGGCGGTCGCGCGGCACGATCTGCGTCGAGGCGTCCTCGCGGCGCAGGCCGAGGCGCTCCATCACGCGCGCCTCGACGCGCGGCGGGAGGGTGGCGTAGGTGCCGACCGCCCCCGACAGCTTCCCGACCGCGGCCTGCTCGAAGGCGCGCTCGAGCCGGCGCAGGTTGCGGTCGGCCTCGAACGCGAACCCCGCGAGCCGCAGGCCGAAGCTCGTCGGCTCGGCGTGGATGCCGTGGGTGCGCCCGATGCAGATCGTGTCGCGGTGCTCGAGGGCGCGCTCGATGAGCGCGTCGCGGTACGCGCGGGCGCCCTCGATGAGGATCCCGCCGGCCTCGACGAGCTGCAGGGCGAGCGCGGTGTCGAGCACGTCCGAGGAGGTCAGACCGAAGTGGATCCAGCGCCCCTCCTCGCCGATCGAGGCGGCGACCACGTCGACGAAGGCGGCGACGTCGTGGTTGGTCGTGCGCTCGCGCTCCTCGACCGCCTCGACCGTGAACGAGGCGCGCTCCCGGCAGGCCTTGGCGGCCTCGGCGGGGACGATGCCCTCCTCGGCGAGCGCGTCGGTGACCGCCAGCTCGACCTCGAGCCAGCCCTCCATCTTGCGCCGCTGCGTCCAGACGGCGCCGATGCGCTCGCGGGTGTAGCGCGGGATCAAGGCCCTAGCTGTTGATGATCCGGGCGGCCAGCAGGCCGGCGTTGCGGGCGCCGTCGACGGCCACGCAGGCCACGGGCACGCCGGGCGGCATCTGCACCGCGGAGAGCAGCGCGTCGAGGCCGCCGAACGCCTTGCCCGAGAGCGGCACGCCGATCACCGGCAGGTCCGTGTGGGCGGCGGCGACGCCCGGCAGCGCGGCCGACATCCCGGCGCCGGCGATGATCACCCGTAGGCCCCGCATGCGCGCCGCGTGGCAGTACTCGCGCACCTTCTCGGGGTCGCGGTGCGCGCTCATCACGCGCACCTCGTAGCGGATCCCGGCCTCCTGGAGGGCCTCGCCGGCGGGCTGCATCCTGGGCTTGTCGTTCTTGGAGCCCATGATGATCCCGACGAGCGGGGACTCGACCTCGATCTCCTCGAAGGCGGTCTCCACGTCGGGCATCGGCTCGAGCGTGGTGGTCGGGCTCTCGGTCCCGGTTGCGGTGCCTGGCTCGCCTGACTGCATCTGTCGGGTGTCTCCTTGGTCGGGTGTCCTTCAGGGAAGCGCTCAGCGGCCGGCCGTCGCCTCCACGGCGCGCGCCGCGATGTCGCTGCGCATCTGCATGCCCTCGAAGCTGATCTCCCGCGCGGCGGCGTAGGCGCGCTCGCGCGCGTCGGCGGCGTCGGCGCCGAGCGCGGTCACGTTGAGCACGCGCCCGCCGGCGCTTAGGAC
>PKER01000117.1 GCA_002919115.1 bacterium | reverse complement strand
GCGGCCCCCCCCCCTCGATGAACCCCGCGTCACCGAGGTCGTCCTCCTCGAGGAGCTGCCCGCGCGCCTCGGCGGCGGCAGCCGCGGCCTCGTCGGCCTCCTTGGCGCGCTCGGGGGCGCGCCCCGCCCACTCACGCAGCCTGCGCAGCTCGCGCGCCTGCCCGATCAGCAGGAAGGCGAGGACCGAGAAGCCCAGGAACGCGACGACGCCGAGGATCGGGGCGATTCGCTCGAGGGAGTCGAGGAAGTCCATAGGTCAGCGGCGGATCTTATGGCGCGCCGGGGTGCGCGACGCGCCCTCGGCGACGCTCAGGCGTCCAAGTCCAGCCCCGCGGAGGCGGGGCGCTCGTTCACAGTTTCCATCACTCGCGCGGCCAGCCCGGCCTCGTCGCCCGCCTCGACGAGCTCCGTGAGGCGGTTCACCTGCGAGTCGACCCAGTCGGGGTCGATGCGGCGGGAGCGAACGGCCCGCACGATGCGGTCGGCGCTCGTCGGCTGCGCGCGCTCGTCGGGGTTGAAGAGCTCCTCGTGGAGCTTCTCGCCCGGGCGGCGCCCCGTGTACTCGATCGCGATGTCCACCCCCGGCTCGTAGCCGGCGAGGCGGATCATGTTGTGGGCGAGGTCGACGATGCGCACCGGCTCGCCCATCTCGAGCACGAACACCTCCCCGGTCTCGGCGCCCAGGTCGGCCGACTTGATGACGAGCTGCACGGCCTCCGGGATCGTCATGAAGTAGCGCGTCATCTCCGGGTCGGTCACCGTCACCGGCCCGCCGCGCTCGATCTGCGAGCGGAAGATCGGGACCACGCTGCCCGACGAGCCCAGCACGTTGCCGAAGCGGACGGTCACGAACTTGGTCGCCGTGTAGCGCTGGCCCGCGGCGGCCACGATCCACTCCGCCATCGCCTTCGACGCGCCCATCACCGTGCGCGGGTTGACGGCCTTGTCGGTGGAGATCAGCACGAAGCGGGCGGCCCCGTTGAGCGCCGCGGTCTCGGCGGTGACCCGCGTCGCGATCGCGTTGTTGCGGATCGCCTCGATCGGGTTCGCCTCCATCAGCGGCACGTGCTTGTAGGCGGCCGCGTGGAAGACCACCTCCGGCCGGATGCGGCTCATCACGTCGAGCATCCGGTCGGCCTCCTTGCAGTCGGCGAGCACCGCCTCCAGGCGGTTGAAGTGCCACTGCTCGCGCATCTCGCGGTCGATCTCGAACAGGTTGTCCTCGGCGTGGTCGAGCATCACCAGCAGCCGGGGGTTGACCCGCGCGATCTGCCGGCAGAGCTCCGAGCCGATCGAGCCGCCCGCGCCGGTCACCAGCACCACGCGGTCCTCGAGGTAGGCCCCGACGCGGTCCAGCTCCATGACCACCGGGTCGCGCCCGAGCACGTCCTCGACCTGGACCTCGCGGAGCTGGCGGGTGAGCTCGACGCCGCCCGCGAGGATCTCGAACACGGTGGGCGTCGTGCGCACCTGGATCTCCCGCTCGCGGCAGGCGGCGACCACCTTGGCGCGCAGGATCCCCGGCGCCGACGGGATCGCGATCACCACCTCGTCGGGCGCGTAGCGGTCGAGGACCTCGCCGATCTGGTCGGTCGTGCCGAGCACCTTGAGGCCCTCCGCGCGCATGCCGCGCTTGCCCGGGTCGTCGTCGATGAAGCCGATCGGGCGCGCGCCCAGGTTCGGGTTGAGCTTGAGCTCGCGCGCGACCATCTGGCCGCCGGAGCCGGCGCCCACGATCAGCACGTCGCGCTGCTTGCGGCCGCCGGGGCGCCAGCCCCGCGAGGCGCGCTCGTGGATCGTGCGGCGGGCCAGGCGCGCGCCGCCGAGCAGGGCGACCGAGAGCAAGAGGTCGAACACCACGACCGAGCGCGGCAGCCCGTGGTTGAAGGGCTTGGCGAGCTCGAAGACGAGCACCATCGCCGCGGTCGCCACCAGCAGGGTGCGCAACAGCGGCCACAGGTCGGGCAGCCGGAAGTAGCGCCACCACTGGTCGTGCTGGCGCAGGAGGTCGAGGATGATCGTCTTGCCGAGGGCGACGAAGGCGATCGATCCCCAGAGCATGGTCTCGTAGCGCGCCGGGATGCCGCCCGCCACGTCCAGGAAGCGGATCTCGAAGGCGAGCGCGAAGGCGGCCGCGGCCAGCAGGCCGTCGGCGAGGATGACCAGCACCCGGTGCCGATGGACCGGGTCGATGAACCGACGCATCGCGAAGCAGTCTACGGCTCGCGGGGTGGCCGCGGGGTGCCGCAAGCGGCCCTGCGTGAGCGGCCTTTCAGGCTAGGAGCGCTCGCCCGCGAGCGCCCGCTCAACCTGCTCGAGCAGCCCGTCGCGGCGCGCTTCGTAGGGGAAGTGGGAGAGCACGCGCTCGCGCGCGGCGCGGCCCGCCGCCGGGGCGAGCTCGAGCGCCTTGCGGATCCCGGCGGCGACGGCCTCCGGCGTGGGCTCGTCGATGTAGACGCCGGTGGGGCCGACCACCTCGGGCAGGGCGCCGGCCCTGGTCACCACCGGCACCGCGCCGGCCAGCATCGCCTCGGCGAGCGAGAGGCCGAAGCCCTCGTGCAGGGACGCCTGGACGTACACGGCCGCGGTGCGGAACAGCTCGTCGAGCTCCTCGTCGGGGAGGAACCCGGTGAGGCGGGCGTTCGGGGGCGCGGACGCCGCGAGGCGCTCGCCGGTGTCGTCCAGCCACTTGCCGGCGAGCACGAACTCCACGTCCTCGACGAGCCGCGCGGCCTCGATGAACGGCCCGTGTCCCTTGCGCCTGAGGTTGAGCTCGTAGACGACGCCGACGCTGAGCGCCATGCGCGCGCGCTCGGCAGCGGGCTCGCCGAAGCGGTCGGGGATGCCGTGGTGGACGACGGCGACGCGGCGCGGGTCGATGCGCACGTTGCGCTCGATCTCGCCGAGCGTGTAGTTCGAGTTGGTGACGAGGCGGGTGGCGAGCTCCGCGGTCGAGCGCACGAGGCGCTTGCGGACGCCCCCGCGCTGCGAGCCGTAGCCGATCTCCGGGACCGCGGCCGTGTCGAAGCCGCCGAAGATCAGCACCGACGGCTTGCGCGCGCGCCGCGCGAGCCGCAGCGCCAGGGCCGTGTGCCAGGAGGCGAACCAGCCGACTACCACGTCGCAGGCGCGGAGCTTGCGCCACAGCTCGGCAGGGCGCGGCCGCACGCCGTACTGGAAGTAGTCCACGACCTCGTGGCGCTCGGCGAGCGCCTCGCGGTCGATCCGGGTGAACGTGTTGTCGCGGCTGATGACGTAGAGGACGCGCGCCATGGGCCTCCTTCCGTGGCGATGGACGATAGGCGAGGCGGAGCCGCGGGGCGGAACGACGGGTATCCTCGGCCGTCCGTCAAGCGTGGCCGCGGCCGCGCCCGAGCGCGATGCCATCCATCCACCTCCCGCACGCCAGCGTCACCGACTTCATCGTCGACCCGATCGTCGACGTAGCCACGGAGTTCATCGACCGCGTCGGCCTGGTCGGCGTGTTCTTCCTGATGCTGCTGGAGAGCGCCTGCATCCCGGTGCCGAGCGAGGCGATCATGCTGTTCGCGGGGTTCAACGTCTCGGAGGGCGACATGACGCTGTTCGGCATCGTCGGCGCGGGCGTGCTCGGCAACGTCGTCGGCTCGTGGGTCGCCTGGGCGGCCGGCTACTACGGGCGGCTCGAGCTGCTCGAGAAGAACCGCCTGATCCACCTGAACCCCAAGCACCTCGCCTGGGCGGACCGCTGGTTCGAGCGGCACGGCGACGCCACCGTGTTCTTCACCCGCATGCTGCCGATCATCAGGACGTTCATCTCGCTGCCCGCGGGCGTCGCGAAGATGCCGTTCTGGCGCTTCACCGCGCTCACGCTGCTCGGCTGCATCCCCTGGGTGCTCATGCTCGGGTTCATCGGCAAGCAGGTCGGCGACCGCTGGGAGGAGTGGCGCGACTACCTGCACTACGGCGACTACGTCGTGCTGGCGGCGATCGTCGTGGGCGCCGTCTACCTGATCTACAAGCGCAAGCGGACCGGGGCCAGCACCGCCGCCCCGGATGAGGCGTGAGCGGGCGGCCCGCTCGGCGGAGGCGGCCATAGCCGGCTCGCCGGCAGCGCTCGAGCTGGGGGCCGCGCGCGCGGCGTTCCTCGGCGCGGTGCAGGGGCCCGCTGAGCTCCTGCCGATCTCGAGCTCCGCGCACATCTCGCTGCTCCCCTGGCTCTTGGGCTGGCGCTGGCACGAGCTCGACCCGGAGGCGCGCAAGAGCTTCGAGGTCGCGCTGCACGGCGGCACGGCGGCGGCGCTGCTCGTCGGGCTGCGCGACGAGATCGCGGCCGAGCTGCGCGCCTTCGACGCGCGCCGGGCCGCGGTGGTCGCGCTCTCGTTCGTCCCGCCGGCGGTCGCGGGGCTCGCGTTCGAGCGCTGGATCGAGTCGCGGCTGGGGCCCCCCGCGGCCACGGCGGTCGGGCT
>PKER01000239.1 GCA_002919115.1 bacterium | reverse complement strand
CGCCCGAAGCGGGCGCGGACCCAGCCGGGGCCGAGCCCGCGGACGACGTCGGCGCGGGGGTCGGCGTGCTCGCCGCGCCCCCGTCGCCGCTGCTGTTGCTCGAGCTCATCACGCGGGTCATGAACAGGAACGCGACCGCGATCCCCAGGACGCCGATCACGACCGCCTGGAGGACGGGGTTCTCGTTGATCGCCTTGCGCAAGCTCAACCCCCCGCAAAGAAAAAAGGCCCCAGCTTGCCGGTACCGCCTGGCTTGAGAACCTGTAGAAACAGGTGGGTGCCTACCGACCGAAGCTCAAGGGCCGCGGTCGAGCTCGGCTCCCAAGCCGAGTGTGTTGGCTCACAATTAAGGCGGCTATCGAACAAGCTCGAGCCTTCCTAGAAGTTACAGGGTCAGACAGGGTCCGCCCCTTTCCTCGGCTCGGGCAGCCGATCCCTTGAGTCCCGGCCCCCCGCGTGGCCGGGCGCGCGCCCGCGTCGGGGTCAGCGCGGGCGCTGCGAGCGGACGATCAGGCCGAGCTCTCGCAGCTGCGCCTCGTCCACCGGAGCCGGCGCGCCGGTGAGCGGATCGAGGCCCGACGCCGTCTTCGGGAACGCGATCACGTCGCGGATCGAGGGCGCGTTGAGCAGCCGCTGGACGATGCGGTCGAGCCCGTAGGCGATGCCGCCGTGCGGCGGCGCGCCGTAGCGCAGCGCCTCGAGCAGAAAGCCGAAGCGCTCCTGCGCCTCCTCCTCGGAGATCCCGATCGCGGCCAGCGCGCGGCGCTGGGTCTCGGGGTCGGAGATACGGATCGAGCCGCCGCCGAGCTCCTGCCCGTTCCAGACGATGTCGTAGGCCTTCGCGCGCGCCTCGCCCGGCCGCTCGGGGTCGAGCTCGCCGTCGGGCGCCGTGAACGGGTGGTGCAGCGGGTCCCAGCGCGACTCGTCCTCGTTCCACTCGAACAGCGGCCAGTCGACGATCCAGCAGAACGAGTTCGCGTCCGGGTCGATCAGGTCGAAGCGCTCGGCCAGATCGAGCCGCAGCTGGGCCAGCACCGCGTTCGCCACGGCGGGCTTGTCCGCCACGATCAGCAGCAGGTCGCCCTCCTCGGCGCCGAGGCGCTGGTTGAGGTCGGCGAGCTCGGCCGCCGAGAGGAACTTCGCGGTCGGCGAGCGCCAGCCGTCGCCCTCGCGGAACGCCCACACCAGGCCCTTCGCGCCCAGCTCCTGCGCGCGCTCGATGAAGCCGTCGAGGACCGAGCGCGGCACCTCGCGCCGCCCGGCGTTCAGCCCCTTCACGATCCCGCCGCTCTCGAGCACGCTGCGGAAGACCTTGAACTCGGTCTCGCGCAGGGCGTCGGAGACGTCGACGAGCTCAAGCCCGAAGCGCAGGTCCGGGCGGTCCGTCCCGTAGCGGGCCATCGCCTCGTCGTAGGGGATCCGCTTTATCGGCAGCTCGAGCTTGGGGCCGCCGACCCGCTCGAAGACGTGGGCGAGCATACGCTCGTTGACGTCGATCACGTCCTCGACGTCCACGAACGAGAGCTCGATGTCGAGCTGGGTGAAGTCGAGCTGGCGGTCGGCGCGCTGGTCCTCGTCGCGGAAGCAGCGGGCGATCTGGTAGTAGCGCTCGAACCCCGCGACCATGAGCAGCTGCTTGAAGAGCTGCGGGGACTGCGGCAGGGCGAAGAACGAGCCCGGCTCGCGCCGCGACGGGACGAGGAAGTCGCGCGCGCCCTCCGGCGTGGAGCGCGAGAGCATCGGCGTCTCGATCTCCACGAAGCCCTCGCCGTCGAGGAACTCCCGCATCGCGCGGACCGTCGAGTGGCGCAGCATGATCGCGTCGCGCATGCGCTCGCGCCGCAGGTCGATGTAGCGGTAGCGCAAGCGGATCTCCTCGCCGACCTCGCCGGAGAAGCTCTCCACCCCGAAGGGCGGCGTCTCGGCGTCGGCGATCAGCTCCGCCTCCTTGACGCGCAGCTCGAAGGCCCCGGTCGCGATCTCGGGGTTGACCGTGTCCTCCGAGCGGCGCACGACCTTGCCGGCGACCGAGATCACGTCCTCGGAGCGCAGCCTGTGGCCGAGCTCGAACGCCTCCCCCGCCTCGTCAGGGTCGAAGACGAGCTGCACGAGCCCGGTGCGGTCGCGCAGGTCGATGAAGATCAGCCCGCCGTGGTCGCGGCGGCGGTGCACCCAGCCCGCGAGCCGCACGTCGGAGTCGACGCGGTCCTCGAGCACGGCGCCGCACCACGTGTCGCGGTAGCGGTTGGCGCGCAGCGGCGGGAACTCGCTCATCGGGAGAGCGCCTCCACGAGACCGCCGAGCGCGATCTCCTCCTGCTCGCCGGTCTCCATGTCGCGCAGCCGCGTCGTGCCGTCCTCGTCGATGACGACCGCGCGCTTCGCGCCGGAGCGGTCGGCCTGCTTCATCTGGCCCTTGAGCGAGCGGCCAGCGAGGTCGAGGTCGGCGCGGAAGCCGGCCCGCCGCAGCTCGGTGACGGCGGCCATCGCGCGCTCGCGCTGCCCGTCCGCGGCGACCACGAAGACGTCCAGCGGGGTCACCTTGGGCTCCTCGCCGAGCGCGAGCAGGATCCGCTCGATCCCCGCCGCCCAGCCGACCGCGGGCGTCTCGGGCCCGCCCAGCTCGGCGACCAGGCCGTCGTAGCGGCCGCCCCCGCCGACGCCCGACTGGGCGCCCAGCTCGTCGCAGGTGAACTCGAAAACCGTGCGCGTGTAGTAGTCGAGACCGCGCACGAGGGTCGGGTCGAGCTCATACGCCACGCCCGCGTGCTCCAAGAGCCTGCACACCTCCTCGAAATGCTCCTTGTCCTCCCCGTCGAGGCGCTCCAGCATGGTCGGCGCCTCGGCCATCACAGCCTTCGTCCCCTCGTGGTCGGAGTCGAACGCGCGCATCGGGTTCTGGTCGATGCGCGCCCGCACCTCGGGCGCGAGCTCGTCCTCGTGCTTGCGCAGGTACGCGCGCAGCTCCTCGCGGTAGGCGGCGCGCGCCTCGGGCGAGCCCAGGCTGCCGAGCCGCAGGCGCACGCCGGGGACTGCGAGCGTGCGCAGGAGCTCGTCGAGGAGCACGATGGCCTCCGCGTCGACGAGCGGCGAGTCCGAGCCGATCGCCTCGATCCCGAGCTGGTTGAACTGCCGGAAGCGCCCCGCCTGCGGCCGCTCGTGCCGGAAGTACGGGCCCCAGTACCAGAGCTTCACCGGCTGGGGAAGCTTGTGCATGCCGTGCTCGACGTAGGCCCGGCAGATCGGCGCCGTGCCCTCCGGGCGCAGGGTGAGCTCACGGCCGCCCTGGTCGGTGAAGGAGAACATCTCCTTCGTGACGATGTCGGTGGACTCCCCCACCCCGCGGCGGAACAGCTCCGTGTCCTCGAACGCCGGCGTCTCGATCCGCCCGTAGCCGGCGCGCGAGAGGACCTCCGTCGCGGCGGCGTACACGCGAGCCCGCTGCTCGGACTCGGCCGGCAGGACGTCGAAGGTGCCGCGTGGTGCTTGGAACCGGGCGCTCATTTTCGGCGCCCGAGGGTATTAGCTCGCGCCGCCGCCCGCGCGGTCAACCCGCGAGCTCGGCGAGGAAGGGGTTGGTGGCGCGCTCGGCGCCCAGGGTCGTCACTCCCATGTGGCCCGGATAGACCGTGGTCTCGTCCGGATAGGCGTCGAGCAGCTTGCGGATCGACTCGAGCAGGGTCCCCCAGTCCCCGCCGGGGAGATCGACGCGGCCGACCGAGCCGCGGAAGAGCACGTCGCCGGAGAACAGCGCGCCCTCGGCGGGCAGCGCGTAGGTCACGTGCCCGGGGCTGTGGCCCGGGGTGAACAGCACGTCGATCCCGAAGCCCGCGAGCTCCAGCTTCTCGCCGCCGGCGACGGTGTGGTCGGCCTCGTAGCTCTCGTACGGGCCGAACCCCGGCCACGGGACGTAGGAGTTGATGTCGGCGAGCACCGCCACCTCGAGCTCCGGGCAGTACACGGGCGCGCCGGTCGCCCGCGCCACCGGGGCCACCGCGCCGATGTGGTCGAAGTGGCAGTGCGTGAGCAGGATCGCCTCGAGCTTCTTGATGCCGAGCTGCTCGAGCGCGCCGAGCAGGCGGTCGGGCTCCTCGCCGGGGTCGACGATCAGGCCGGTGTCGGCCCCGGGGCGGCGGAAGACGTAGCAGTTCTCCTGGATCTGCCCGACGGTGAAGCAGCGGACGTCCATCTCGGTACCGAGCCTACCCCCGCCGGACCGCACCGAGGCCGATTTGTTCGGCTATGTCGAACAAATCCGCCTCACTCGGGCGTCAGCGGCGCTTTTTCTGCTGCACCTGCTGCTGCTCCTGCGCGCGGCGCTTCGCCTCGGCCGCCCTGCGGCGCGAGTAGAAGAACTTCTCGATGTAGTAGCCCATCGGGATGTAGATCAGCACCATCAGCCCGGTGAGCACGATCGCGCCGTTCACCGGCTGGCCGAAGGCCGCGCTCAC
>PKER01000084.1 GCA_002919115.1 bacterium | reverse complement strand
ATCCGCCTCACCTCGGGATGTGAGGCGGATTTGTTGCGTATATCCGCACAAATCCGCCTCACTCGGGCGGTCAGCCCGTGCCCGACTCGTTGGCGATGAAGAGGCAGCGCTTGCCGGGGCCGTACGTGCCGTCGCCGTTCACGAGGCTGCCGCCCTTGAGCCACGCCTCGACGCTCGCGCGGAAGGTGGTCGTGCCGTGGACCAGGCTGACGGAGCGCGCCGTCTGCGTCGCCTGCCCCTCCGGGGCCGACATGATCGCCCCCAGCACGATCGCGTCGGACTTGGGCGCGTATCCGGTCGCATCGCCCTCGTAGACACTGGCCCCGACCTGGCCGACCACGCCGTCGCGCTTGTTGGCCAAAAACACCTGGGCGTTCACGCCCGCCCCCCCGGTGTAGCACTTGGCGTAGATCCGGAATGGGCCGCGGCGCAGGAGGTTGACCTCAGGGGCGTCGACGACGGGACCCGCGTAGGCCTTCACGTTCTTCGGCGGCAGCACGGTCAGATGCCGCGTGTGCTTGTTGGTGACGGCGTTCTTTGCGATGTGCTTCGCCTTCACCGAGTTGCGGGCGAGCTGACCGCCCGCGTAGGCGCTGCCGCCCGCGATCACGAGGACCAAGGCGAGGCCGCCGAGGATCGTTCCCGGCGACGGGAGGTGGACACGACGGGTGTGACGGGCGCGCGGCCGACTGACAGACATGCGCGCACCCTACGCGTTCGGGCGCGTCCCCGCCCCCACAGGCGCGACGCCGGCTGGGCGACGACCCGCAGGCTCGTCGCCGCGCGGGCGCCGGGTCCAGCCGGTCAGCCCAGCCCGAGCTGCTTGCGGATCAGGCGGGTGACCTCGCCGCCGTCGGCGCGGCCCTTGGTCTCGCGCATCACGTAGCCGACGAGCGGGCCGATCGCCTTCATGTTGCCCTCGCGCACCTTCGCGGCGGCGTCCGGGTCTGCCTCGATCGCCGCGGCGACGATGCCCTCGAGCTCGCCCGAGTCGGAGATCGACGCGAGTCCCTCGCGCTCGACGATCTCGGCCGGCGAGCCGCCCTCCGCGACGAGCTTTGCGAGCACCTCACGGCCCGCCTGCGCGGTCACCTGCTTGGCCTCGACCATCGCGACGAGCTCGGCGATCGCCTGCGGGGTCACGCGCGAGTCGGCGGCGTGCACCTCGCCCTCCTCCCCGGCGGCCTCGCGCAGGCGCGCGGTCAGATCGCCCGTGATCCAGTTGGCGAGGCCCTTGGCGCTGGCCTCGGTGCCCGCGCCGACGGCCGCCTCGAAGTAGTCGCCGAGCTCCCCGTCGTAGGCGAGCAGCTTGGCCTGCGCCTCGGGGATGCCGAGCTCGGACTGGTAGCGTTCGAGCCGCTGCGCGGGCAGCTCGGGCAGCGACGCGCGCGCCTCGTCGAGCAGCTCCTTGCTGGGCGCCAGCGGCACCAGGTCGGGCTCGGGGAAGTAGCGGTAGTCGTGCGCGTACTCCTTGGAGCGCAGCGGGGTGAGCGTGCCCGTGCGCGGGTCGAAGTGCAGCGTCTCCTGCTCGATCGGCTCGCCCGCGCGCGCGAGCGCGACCTGGCGCTCGAGCTCGGCCTCGATGCCGCGCTCGAGGAAGCGGAACGAGTTCATGTTCTTGAGCTCGGTCTTCGTGCCGAGCTCCTGCGAGCCGGCCGGGCGGATCGAGACGTTGGCGTCGCAGCGCAGGCTGCCCTCCTCCATGTTCACGTCGGAGGCGCCGATCGCCTTGATCGTCGAGCGCAGCAGCTGCAGCCACTCGCGCGCGGACGCGGCGTCGCGCAGGTCGGGCTCGGTGACGATCTCGACGAGCGGCGTGCCGCCGCGGTTGAAGTCGACGAGCGACGCGTCCGAGCCGTGGATGCGCCCCGACTCGCCGACGTGGATCAGCTTCGCCGCGTCCTCCTCGAGGTGCACGCGGTGGATGCGCACGTCGCCCAGGCGCCCGTTGCGCGCCAGCGGGATGTCGTACTGGCTGATCTGGTACGCCTTCGGGTTGTCGGGATAGAAGTAGTTCTTGCGGTGGAAGATCGACCGCGGGGCGATCTCGCAGCCGAGCGCGAGGCCGATCTGGATCCCGTAGCGCACGGCCTGCTCGTTGAGTGTCGGCAGCGAGCCCGGGTGCGCGAGGCACACGGGGCAGGTGTGCACGTTCGGGTCGTCGCCGAACGAGAGCTCGCAGCCGCAGAACATCTTCGTCCGCGTCCGCAGCTGGACGTGGATCTCGAGCCCGATGACCGCCTCGTAGCCGTCGAGGTTCGCGCTCATGCCTCACCCCCTCCGAAGCCCGGCGGCCGCGCGTCGAAGCCGATCGCCTGCTCGAGCGCGTAGGCCGCGTCCAGCAGCTTGGACTCGGTGAACGCCGGCGCGATCACCTGCACGCCGACCGGCAGCTCGGGCCCGCCGCCGTCGGGCTGGGCGAGCCCGCCGGGCAGCGAGATCGCAGGCACCCCCGCCAGCGACACCGGGACCGTGCAGTAGTCGTTCATGTACATCGCGAGCGGGTCGTCGGTCTTGGAGCCGAGCTCGAACGCGACCGTCGGCGCGGTCGGCGTCACCAGGAAGTCGAAGCTCTCGAACGCCGCCCGGAAGTCCTCGGCGATCTTGGTCCGCACGCGCTGCGCCTGGCCGTAGTAGGCGTCGTAGTAGCCCGAGGAGAGCGCGTAGGTGCCGAGCATGATGCGGCGCTTGACCTCGGCGCCGAAGCCGCGCCCGCGCGTCCGCTCGTACATGCCGGTGAGGTCGCGCGCGTCGGGGTCGCGCATCCCGTAGCGCACGCCGTCGTAGCGGGCGAGGTTGGCCGACGCCTCCGCCGGGGCGATCACGTAGTAGGCGGAGATGCCGTGGCGGGAGTGCGGCAGCTCGCACTCGTCCACCTCGCCGCCGAGCTCCTCGATGCGGCGCAGCGTCCGCTCGAAGACCTCGCGCACGCCCGCCTCGATGCCCTCGGCGTCGGGGCCGAGCTCGCGGGGCACGCCGAAGCGCAGGCCGCGCAGATCCTCGCGCGAGGGCAGCTCCACCCCGCCCTCGATGCCCACCGACGTCGAGTCGCGCTCGTCGCGGCCCTGCAGCTCGCGAAGGAGCAGCGCGGCGTCGGTGACCGTCCGGGTCAGCGGCCCGCACTGGTCGAGCGAGGAGGCGAAGGCGATCATCCCGTAGCGCGAGATCGCTCCGTAGGTGGGCTTGAGGCCGACGATCCCGCAAAGCGCCGCCGGCTGGCGGATCGAACCGCCGGTGTCGGTCCCCAGGGCCCACGGCGCGAGGCCCGCGGCGACGGCGGCGGCGGAGCCGCCCGAGGAGCCGCCGGGGACGCGGCTGGTGTCCCAGGGGTTGAGCACCGGGCCGAACGCGGAGTTCTCGTTGGACGAGCCCATCGCGAACTCGTCCATGTTGGTCTTGCCGAGGATCCGCGCGCCGGCGTCGGTCACGCGCTGGACGGAGGTCGCGGTGTACGGCGGGACGTAGCCCTCGAGGATGCGCGAGCCGGCGGTGGTTGCGATCCCCTCCGTGCAGAAGATGTCCTTGACCGCGAGCGGCAGCCCCGCGAGCGGCCCCTCGGCGCCCGCGCCCGCGCCGTTTCCGTCGGCTGCCCCCGGCTCCGCGCGCCAGAGGTACGCGTTCAGCTCGTCGGGAACGGCGGCGTAGGCGTCGAAGAGCTCCGCGGCCGAGATCTCGCCCGCGGTGATGCGACGCAGCGCCTCGGCGGCGCTGAGCTCGATGAGTTCCCGGATGCTCACGCGTTCGGCGAGGGGACTCGGAAGGCGCCTTCGTACGGATCGGGGGCGGGCTCCAGCGCGCGCTCGCGCGGGAGGCTCGGCCGCGGCTCGTCGGGGCGCATCACGTTCTCGAGCGCGACGACGTGCGAGGTGGGCTCGACCTCGCTCAGGTCCAGAGACTGGATCCGGTCGACGTGCTCCAGGATCCCCGAGAGCTCGGACTGCATGCGCTCGATCTCCTCCTCGGAGAGCTCGAGGCGCGCCAAGCGGGCGACGTGCACTACCTGCTCGCGATCGATCACGGGGCCTGATTCTATGGACGCGTCCGCACCCGGCGCCGGACGCCCGCCCCCCGGGATAGGATCGCGGCGCAATGACGGGGGCCCAAGCCGAGCGCTTCGTCGTCTGGAGCCTGCGACTGCTGGCCGCGAGCTTCGCCGTTGTCGGCCTGCTCTTCATCGTCACGCCCGACGGCGTGCTCGGCACGCTCGACGACGTCGGCGACTGGTTCGGCGAATTCACCCCCGCTCCGGAGACCGCCGAGCAGCTCTGGCTGGCGCTCGGCTTCGCCTACATGACGGTGATCACCGGCATCTGCCTGGTGGTCCAGGCCGACGTCGTGCGCTACCGGCCGCTCTTGCTCGTGCTCGCCGCGGGGAAGGCGGCCAGCTCGCTCGCGGCGCTCGGGTTCTTCATCTTCGACCAGGACGTCTTCGCGTACCTGCTGAACTTCCTCGTCGACGGCGCGCTCG
>PKER01000082.1 GCA_002919115.1 bacterium | reverse complement strand
AAGGACGGGATGTCGCTCATGTGGATGCCGGCGCACACAACGACGCCGCCCGGCACGAGCGCGCGCAGCGCGGCGGGCACGAGCTCGCCGACCGGGGCGAAGATGATCGCCGCGTCGAGGGGCTCGGGCCCGGGCTCGTCGGAGGGGCCCGTCCACTCCGCCCCCAGGCTGCGGGCGAGCGCCGCGCCCTCGTCGTCGCCGCGGCGCAGGAACGCGAACACGCGGCGGCCCTGGTGGCGCGCGACCTGGCAGATCATGTGGGCGGCGGAGCCGAACCCGTACAGGCCGAGGCGCTCGGCGTCGCCGCAGAAGCGCAGCGCCCGGTAGCCGATCAGCCCGCCGCAGAGAAGCGGTGCGAGCTCGAGGGCGTCGGGCCCCTCGGGCAGCTCGAAGCAGAAGCGCTCGTCGGCGACGGCGAGCTCCGCGTAGCCTCCGTCGATGTCGTAGCCGGTGAAGCGCGCCTTCGGGCAGAGGTTCTCGCGCCCGGCGCGGCACTGCTCGCACTCCCCGCACGTCCACCCCAGCCAGGGCACGCCCACGCGCGTCCCCGGCTCGAGGCTCTCCGCGCCCGGCCCCCCGCAGACCACCTCGCCGACGATCTGGTGCCCGGGGATCAGCGGCAGCTTGGGCTCGGTGAGCTCGCCGTCGACGATGTGCAGGTCGGTCCGGCAGACCCCGCACGCCTCGACGCGGATCAGCACCTCGCGCCCCCCCGGCACGGGGTCCACGACGATCGTCTCCCGCAGCGGCTCGCCGGCACGATCAAGGACCATCGCCCGCATGGACCCGGTTTACCACGCGCGCGGGCCGGGTTGCCACGCCCGCCAGCGAACGTTCGACCCTGCCCCCGGGCCGCAGCGCCACCCGAGCGAGGCGGGTTTATTCGGCTATGTCGTACGAATCCGCCTCACCCCCCGACGTGAGGCGGATATGTGCGGCTATATCGAACAAATCCGCCTCGCTCGGGCTGGCGGGCGGCCTCGGGCCGGCTCGCAGCCGGGGCACGCGCGCGCCCTCCGCCGGCATCGCCCCCTCAGTAGGTCTCGATGATCTCGTAGAGGGTCGTGCGCTGCGCAGGCGTGCGGCCCGCGCGGCGCGCCGCCTCGATGAGCTGCTCCGGGGTGAGGCGCACCCCGTGGCGCGAGCCCGCCATCCGCGAGATGTTCTCCTCCATCAGCGTGCCCCCGAGGTCGTTCACGCCCCAGCGCAGCGCCTCGGTCGCGGCGTCGAGGCCCATCTTCACCCAGCTCGCCTGCAGGTTCCTCACCGTCCTCCCGAGGGCGAGCCGGAAGGCCGCCGTGTGCTTGAGGTTCTCGGCGACCGGCAGCTCCTCCACCCCGTGCGTGCGCCCGAGCAGCGTCTGGTACGGGATGAAGCTGAGCGGGACGAACTCGGTGATCCCGCCGGTGCGCTCCTGCAGCTCGCGCACGATCCGCATGTGCCGCGCCAGGTCGCGCGGCTCCTCGATGTGGCCGAACATCACCGTCGACGTCGAGCGCAGGCCGACCCGGTGGCAGGCCTCGATGATCTCGACCCAGCGCGCCACCGGCAGCTTGTTCGGCGAGATCCGCTGGCGCACCCCGTCGTCAAGCACCTCCGCCGCCGTGCCCGGGGTCGAGCCCAGGCCGCACTCGCGCAGGTACTCGAACACGCTCTCCGGCGAGCGGCCCGAGCGCTCGCACATGTAGTGAACCTCCATCGGCGAGTACGCGTGCAGGTGCAGCTGCGGCGCCACCTCCTTGGCGAGCCGCAGCCAGCGGCCGTAGTCCTCGAGCTTGTAGTCCGGGTGGATGCCGCCCTGCATGCAGAGCTCGGTCGCGCCGAACTCGACCGCCTCGGCGACCCGCTGCTGGAAGTCGTCCGGCGTCAGGTGGTAGGCGTCCGGCGAGCGCCGCCCCTGCCCGAACCCGCAGAACGCGCAGCCCACCACGCAGACGTTCGTGAAGTTGATGTTGCGGTTGACGACGAACGTCGCGACGTCGCCGGCCAGCTCCGCCCGCAGCTCGTCGGCCGCGCGCCGCATGTCCTCGATCACCTCGGGCCGGGTCTCGGCGAACAGCGCCGTGAGCTCGTCCTCGGTCAGCGGCTCGCCGGCGCGCCCCTTCTCGATCGCCCGGGGCGCGAGGTCGGGGTCGAGCTGCTCCTCCCGCCGGCGCCCGGAGCTCCCGCGCGGGATGAAGCTCCAGTACTTGAGCTTGACCACGTCGAGCACGCCCTGGGCCATCCAGTCCGGATCGAGGTACTGCGGGTAGGCGCACAGGCGCTCGCTCAGCGCGTACCCGCGCGGGCGCAGCCTCTTGCGCACCTCGTTGGGGCTCGGGAACGCGTGCTCGGGCGAGATGTGGTCGCCGTTCGCGGAGAGCCCGCCCAGGTCGGTGGCGCCCTCCTCGACCAGGTCCACCCACCAGTCCGAGAGGTTCGGCGGGATCTGGATGCCGACGTCGGGCATGAGCCGGCGGCACTCGCGCACGAGCAGGCGCATGTCGTCGAGCGTGATCTCCTCGGCCCAGTCCGGAAGCGGCGCGGTCGCCGCCCGCCCGGCGCCGTTCTCCGCGCCCCAGCGCCGCGCCGCCGCCTCCGCCGCGATGTCGGCCACCTCCTGGCCGTAGTAGCGGGGGTGCGGCACGAAGTTCTGGATGATCACCTCCTGGATGTGCCCGTAGCGCTCGTGCGCCCGCGCGATCGCCTCGAGCGAGGCGATCCGCTCCTCCACCGTCTCGCCGATCCCGACCAGGATCCCCGTCGTGAACGGGATCCGCAGCTCGCCGGCGGCCTCGATCGTCGCCATCCGCACCGCCGGGTGCTTCGACGGCGAGCCCGCGTGCACCGTCTCCATGAGCCGCTCCGAGATCGACTCCAGCATGAGGCCCTGCGAGGCCGTGACCTCCCGCAGGCGGGCCAGGTCGCGCTCGTCGAGCGCGCCCAGGTTGGTGTGCGGGAGGATGCCGCGCTCGAGCGCCCGCTCGCAGACCCAGATCACGTACGAGACGAAGTCCTCGTGCCCGTACTCGGCGAGCCGCGCCCGCACCTCGGCGTTCACCTCGGGCTGCTCGCCGGTGAGGATCAGCAGCTCCTTGGCGCGGCGGCGCTCGGCCTCGTCGAGGCGGGCCAGCACCTCATCCGGCGTGTACAGGTGCGCCTTGCGGGTGGCGAACGCGCAGTACTTGCAGACGCAGCGACACGTGCGCGAAAGAGAGATCGTGTAGTTCCGCGAGAAGGTGACCCTGCGCACGCTGGGCAAGCTACCTTAGCGCGCCCTCGGGGCGGGCAGACCGGGGCCGCACCCCCGCAAACGAGCGGCGCCCGCCACCTCGCGGTGACGGGCGCCCAACACGCTTTCTGCGGCCGGCCTCGGCCGGCCGGGACCGGCGGCCCTTAGGCGTTCGCGCCCTCGGACGCCGACGTGGGGGGCTCGGGGCCGGCGGCGTACTGCGGGCCGGCGATCACCACCCGGTAGACCACGAAGGCGATCAGGGCGCCCACGATCGGGCCGAGGACGTACGGCACGAGCGCCGAGGCCTCGAGCGAGTCACCGATCAGGGCCGGGCCGAACCAGCGGGCCGGGTTGACCGACGCGCCGGTGAGCGGGCCGAGGACCATGACGATCAGGCCGAGCGCCGTGCCGATCGCGAGCGGCGCCCACTCCTGACGGGCACGCGGGTTGAGAGCCACCGCCAGGATCACGAGCACCAGGATGAACGTGCCCAGCGCCTCGACGATGAACCCCTGGAAGTTGCCGCCCAGAAGCGAGCTGACGGCCGGGGTGCCGTAGTCCGAGGCGCGACCCTCGTCGAGCAGCAGGCCCTTGACGAGCAGCGCGCCGAGGACGCCGCCCGAGAGCTGGGCCAGGATGTACACGATCGCGTCGACCGGATCGATGCGCCGCAGCGCCGCGGCTGCGATCGTGACCGCCGGGTTGAAGTGCCCGCCGCTGACGGCACCGAACGTGATGATCAGCCCGAAGAGCACGAAGGCGTGGACCAATCCGACGACGGCGAAGTCGGAGCCGGTCTGGGCATCGGGTGCCGTCTGCACATACAAAGTGACGACAGCGCCAATGAAGAAGACCAGGAAGAGAGTTCCCAGAAGCTCACTCACATAGGCCGCCAGGCCTCGATCCTGCACGTGCATACCTCCTCGGTGGTTGCTCACTCAGCGCACGCCAACGCGGGCGCTTGCGCGGCGGGCAGTCTATAGGCACGGACGGCAGGACGACGAGCCGGACCCGGAGGGCTAGCGCTCGCGCCTTCCGTCGAGGCGATCGACGCCCGGCCCGCCGACGAGGCGGTCGCGCCCCGGGCCGCCCCAGAGCCGGTCGGCACCCAGGCCCCCGTGCACCACGTCGCGGCCCGCCCCCGCGCAGACGAGGTCATTCCCACCCAGGGCGCGGATGCGGTCGTTGCCGCCGCGGGCGGCGATCACGTCGCGCCCCGGGGTGCCCCGGATCACGTCGCCCTTGCGGGTGCCG
>PKER01000083.1 GCA_002919115.1 bacterium | reverse complement strand
GCAGGGGCCCCGCGGCCCGGGTGGCCAGGCAGCCGCCCACGGTGGAGCCGGGACCGGTAGGCGGATCGAGGGGCAGAAACTGGCCCCGCTCGCCCAGAAGCCGCTGCAGCTCCGCAAGGGACATGCCCGCCTCCACCGCGACGGTCATGTCCGCGGGCTCGTACTCGATGAGCCGGTTGAAACGGGCGAGGGAGCAGACCAGGTCGACCCGCTCCGGGGGCATGCCCAGGTGCATCTGGGAACCGGAGCCCCACGGGACGGTGACGAGCCGGTGGCGGTGGGCGAAAGCCAGCACCTGGCTGAGCTCGTCGACGGATCCGGGCGCGACCACGGCCCGGGGGACGACGCCTTCCACCGCGTACGCCGCGGCGCCGTCGCCCGTGATGACGTGGTCGCCGCCCACCAGGGCTCCCAGGGCTGCCGCCAGGTCGGCGGGCTCCGCGTCGGCCCAGTCGCTCGCGCCGGTCACCGCCGTGGGCACCGACGCGGCGATCCCGACGCCGATCAGCTTCTCGGAGGAGCGCGAGTGCTCCTCCCCGCCCAACAGGTCGAGCAGGTTCGCGCTCATCCAGGACCCGATCACCGCGTCGGTGAGCAGGGGGTGCAGGGGGTGGCCGAGCCAGGAGCCGCTCAGCGCGTCGCGCAGCGCGCCCGGCGAGAGCAGGCCGCGGACCGTGCGGCCCACGCTCCGCGCGGGCGCGTCGAGCGCGGTCGCTCCTTCCACCCGCTCCATGAGCGGCTCGGCGGGACTGAGGCGGCGGTGATGAGGTGGTGCGATGGCCATGCGAGCGCCTACCCGCGCCTCGCCCGCGCAAGCGTCCCGGAAAAGGAGGAGGGCCGCCTTGCGCGGCCCTCGACTCCGCACCCCCTATTCACCCGGCGGTGCGACCTACTTGAGGCGCACCGTCAGCTTGTCGGCCGCCTTGCGGTTGCCGGCCTTCGCCTTGCCCTTGATCACGAGCTTGCCCCCCGAGGGCGGCGCGCCCTTGAAGAACAGACGCAGGCGCTTCTCTTTGCCCGGCGCGAGCGTTCTCGAAACCTTCTTCAGGCCCTTGCCGGAGAGGGTGACCCGGCACTTGGCGTTGCACGCAGCGCGGACCGCGAGCTTGCCGGCCGCCTGCTTGGCCTTGCCCTTGAGCGTGAGGGTGGGCTGGCGGGACAGCGAGATCGCGTGCGCGTCCGCGAGGCCGACGCCGCCGCTGATCACCACGTGGCGGCCGTCCGGCGAGACCGCGACGCCGGCGCTCACGCTGATCACGCCGCCGAACCCGTCGAAGTCGATGACCTTGAGGCCGCCGTTCTTCCGCACGGCGACCGTGCGCACGCCGTTGCCGACCGTCGCGTAGACCGCGTCGCCGGCGGGCGCGACGGCCACCTCCTGCGCCTGTCCGGTCTCCACGAGCTTCGGGCTGCCGAGCTTGCCGGTCTTCGCGTTGCGCTTCAGCGCGTGCACGCCGTCGGCGTCCGCGACGTAGACGCGCTTGCCGTCCGGGGACACCGTCACGTCGAACAGCGTGGCCCCGAGTCCGTCCGAATCGATTTGGTTGAGCTCGCCGGTGGCCTTGTTGCGCTTGAACGTGAGCACGGCCCCCGAGCTCGTCACGTACACGTTCTTCCCGTCGCTGGAGACGGCGACCGAGTAGGCGAAGGGCACGCCGCTGTAGTCGTCGACGAAGGTGAGCTCGCCGTTCCCGAGCCGGTTGAACAGGTTGACCGCGTGCTCGTTCAGGGACACCGCGTACACGTGCTTGCCGTCGGGCGAGATCGCGACGTCATAGGGGCCCTGGAGAAGGGTGACCCCGCCGAACCCGTCGCGCTCCGCCTCCAGGAACGTCAGCCCGCCGTTGGCTGCGCGCGCGTAGACGTGCACGGTGTCGGAGCTGGCCCCCGCCACGTAGACGTTCTTGCCGTCGGGCGAGACCACGACCGCCCGCGGGCTCTGCAGCCCGTCCCCGAAGACATCGTCGAGCAGCTTGATCTTGCCGCTGTTTCGGTTGCGCGAGAAGATCCCGATCTCGTCAGCGGCGAAGCCGACGCCGTAGACGTGCTTGCCGTCCGGGGAGACCGTGATGCCTTCCGGGTTTCCCAGCGCTGGCGCCGAGACCGTACTGACGTGCTTCAGGGCGCCGCCCGGCGCAGCCAGCCCCTGTGCGGCGCAAACGAGCGCGACCACCGTCGCGAGCGCAGCGCCGATCTTGATGCGTCCCATTCCCGTGTCCTTCCTGATTCGGGTGCCTTTGCCGATGCCATGGTCGGCGAGGGACGCGAACGCGTCATGAGTGACGGCCACTCATCTTTTCCCGGCCCGCCCTGAGCCCGCCTCACCCAGGCGACCCGGGACGGGCGCCCTAGGTCCAGTCGCGGCCGAGCAGCGGGGGGTGCGAGACGATCGGCTTGAGGAGGAGCGCCTCGCGCGCGCGATCGGCGATCCCGCGCGCAGTGAGGCCGAAGTGCTCCATGCACGCCTCGCCGGTCCCCGACACGCCGAACTCGTCGCCCATGCCGACGGCGAAGATCGGCACCGGGTGCTGCTCGGCGGCGACCTGCCGGACGGCGTCGGCGAGCCCGCCCACGACGCGGTGCTCCTCGGCCGTCACGACGACGCCGGTCTTGGCGATCGATTCGAGGATCGACTCGGAGTGCAGCGGCTTGATGATCGAGACGTTGAGGACCTCCGCGTCGACGCCGTCCTCGCGCTTGAGCGACTCGGCGGCCTCGAGCGCGCGCCAGACCATGTGGCCCGTCGCGATCAGCGTGATGTCCTTGCCCTCGCGCAGGACGTCGACGCCCTCGCCGAGGGTCTCCGGGATCTCGTCGTAGACCGCCGGGGTCGCGGGCCGGCCGAAGCGCAGGTACATGGGCTCGTCGCGCTCGTAGGACTCGAGCGTGGCCCGGTAGGCCTGGTTGTAGTCGGCGGGCACGACCACGGTCATCTTGGGCATCGCGCGCATCAGGGCGATGTCCTCGATCATCTGGTGCGAGGCGCCGTCCTCGCCGAGCGAGACGCCGCCGTGCGAGGCGCCGATCCGCACCGGCAGCTCGTTGTGGGCGATGCCGAGCCGCACCTGGTCGTAGGCGCGACCGGTCGCGAAGATCGCGAACGTCGAGGCGTACGGGCGCTTGCCGGTGGCGGCGAGCCCGCAGGCCATCGACATCATGTTCGCCTCGGCCGCGCCGCAGTTGAAGAAGCGGTCGGGGAAGGCCTTGCCGAACTTCGCCGTCTGGGTCGAGACCGAGAGGTCGGCGTCGAGGACGACGATGTCCTCGTGCTTCTCGCCGAGCTCGACCAGCGCCTCGCCGTAGGCGACGCGGGTGGCGGTCGGCTCGCTCTTCGCGCCCATCAGGAATCTCCCTCCGTCGCGGCGAGCGCCGCGGTCTGCTCCTCGAGCTTCGCCATCAGCTCCTCGAGCGCCGCCTCGGCCTGCTCGGGGGTCGGCGGCTTGCCGTGGAACCCGAAGCGGCCCTCCATCGCGGACACGCCGCGGCCCTTGCGCGTCTGGGCGACGATCGCGGCGGGCCGGTCGAGCGTGCGGCTGCGCTCCAGCGCCTCGACGATCGCCTCCATGTCGTGGCCGTCGATCTCCACGGCGTCCCAGCCGAAGGATTCGAACTTGGCGCGCAAATCGCCGAGGTCCATGACCTCCTCGGTCGTGCCGTCGGTCTGCAGGTGGTTGTAGTCGACGATCGCCGTCAGGTTGGACACCTTGTAGTGGGCGGCCGCCGTGACCGCCTCCCAGGTCTGGCCCTCCTGGCAGTCGCCGTCGGAGAGCAGGCCGAAGACGTGCGCGGTGTCCTCGAGCCCGTCCAGGCGCAGGGCGAGGGCGATGCCCAGGCACATGGAGAGGCCCTGGCCGAGCGAGCCGGTCGACACCTCCACGCCGGGGGTCCGGGTCATGTCCGGGTGCCCCTGCAGGTGCTCGCCGATCTTGCGCAGGCCCATCAGGTCCTCGAGCGGGAAGTAGCCGTGGTGGGCGAGCGCCGCGTACTGGATCGGCGCCGCGTGGCCCTTGCAGAGCACGAAGCGGTCGCGCTCCGGCCAGTCGGGGCGCTCGGGGTCGTGCCGCAACACGCGGTTGTAGAGCGCCGAGACGATGTCCGCCGCCGAGAGCGAGGAGTCGAGGTGGCCCGACTTCGCCACGGCGAGCATCCGCACGCACTCGATGCGCAGGATCGTGGCCCACCGCTCGAGCTCAGCGATCGAGGGGGCCCGCTCCCCAAGCGCCGCCTCCTTGGTCGGCGGCCGGGGATCCGGAACCGGATGGAGATGTCTCACGAGGGCGAGATTAGCGAGCGCGTCAGGGTCCGGGTGCGCTTTTGCCGCCTCCACTGCGGCCACCATACGCCGCCCCCGGGACGGAAAAGCTCGCGCGGGCAGCCCGGGTTGCGGGCGGCGCGGGCCGATCGTGCAGACTCCCGGGCGTGGCTCGCAGCCCCCGCAAGCGCACGCTCGCGCTGCTCGTCGGCGCGTTC
>PKER01000144.1 GCA_002919115.1 bacterium | reverse complement strand
ACGAACTCGGCGCGGTCTGGGTCGATCACGCCGTAGTCATAGCGCGGGGGCACGGCGCAGCTTGCCGTCACATGGGGATTAGCATGCGTTGCATGACCACGGGGCGTTACAGATGGCGCACGTGGTTCCGCGGGGTCGCGCCAGCGTCGCTGAGTTGGCTTGCGCCGAAGGGCAAACGCGACTGCGGCGCCCACGAGTGGTACCGCGAGAGCGCAGACACCTGGCGCTGCTACCACTGCGAAGCTGGCGTCACGCACGAGAACCCCTGGACGCCGAGCGAGACCGTCCGCCACAGCCTGGCCGGACTGATGGCGCTAACTGAGCACCCAGGCCCGGAGAGCGCGCCTGAGATTCAGCGCCTGTTGCGCGAGGCGTCCATGGCGCTCGAGGAGCAGGTTGATGAGGCCCGCGAGGTCTTCCGCATGGTCAAGGAGAAGACGGGCGTCACCGTCGAGTCCCCCCTGATCTCCGTGTGACCCCAACCGCGGCGCGGGCCACCGCACTCCTCGCCCCCCGTGCAGTCGGCTCGGAAAAGAGCGGCGGACGGGGATCGAACCCGCGACCCCGAGCTTGGGAAGCTCGTGCTCTACCAACTGAGCTACCGCCGCTTGCGGCCTTGATTCTAGGAACTTCCGCCGCACTTGACGAGTCCCCTCCCCCTCTAGGCTTGACCGCATGAGCGCAAAGGGCTTCGCGGCTTTCATGGGCGTGCTCGCCGTGGTCGCGCTGCTCGCCTTCGGCGTGATCGCGAAGGGCGAGGGCCGCGTGCAGCCCGGCGACGAGGCGCCCGTGGAGAGCCTGCCCGTCCTCGGCGAGGAGGGCGAGTTCGCCTCGCTCGCCGACTATCGCGGGCAGTGGGTGCTCGCCAACGTCTGGGCGTCGTGGTGCAACCCCTGCCGCGACGAGGCCCCCGCGCTCGAGCGCTTCTTCCGCCGCCACGGCGGCGAGAACTTCACCGTGCTCGGCATCGACTCGCGCGACGCAAGCGACGAGGCGCTCGAGTTCGTCGAGGAGTTCGGCCTGACCTATCCCTCGGTCCGCGACGGCTCCGGCGACTACGCCGAGGCCTTCGGCGCGACCGGCGTGCCCGAGTCGTTCCTGATCGACCCCGACGGCAAGGTCGCGGCGGTCTGGGCCGGCCCGGTCACCGAGGAGAGCCTGCAGGAGCAGGTGCTGCCGCTGATCAGCGAGGCCTCCTGATGCGCGCCCGCCTCGGCCAGCCGCTGCTCGCGCTGCTCGCGGCGTTCGCGCTGCTCATGGCGAGCGCGCCGCTCGCCTCGGCCCAGGACGAGAGTTCGGAGGGCAGCTCCGCTGGAGCCACTCGCGCGAGCAAGCCCAAGGCAAGCCTCCCCGACATCGAGGACGAGGTGATGTGCCCGGTGTGCGGGACGCTGCTCTCGCTTGCCGCCGAGGCCCCCCAGGCCAACGACCAGCGCAAGCTGATCCGCCGCCTGATCGACCAGGGCCTCACCAAGGAGGAGATCAAGGACCGCCTCGTCGAGGAGTTCGGCCCCGAGGTCCTGGCGACGCCCGACACCAAGGGCTTCGACCTCGCCGCCTGGATCGTCCCCGGCCTCGCGATCGTCCTCGTCGGCGGCGCGATCATCGTCGGCCTGCGGCGGTGGCGCCGGACGGGCGACGGCGACGAGCCCCCGCCCGCCTCCAAGCTCGACTCCGAAGACGCGAAGCGGCTCGAAGAGGACCTGGCGCGTTACGAGCTGTAGCTAGCGCCCGCTCAGGGCAACGGCGACGAGGCTGACGTTCTCGAGCGCAACCTGACCGCCCACCTCCTCGCACACAAGCGCGACCCGGTGATCGCCTGGCTCCAACGGCAGGCCTGGCGACAAGAAGGTGAACGCAAAACCTTTGCCAGCAAAGTCACTCGTGTTGGCGGCCACCTCACCAACGTTGAGGGACTCCGATGCCAAGACGTCATTCAGCTGGAAATGGCATTTCACACCCGTGTGGTCAACACCCTCGGACTGTTCGTCCGTCACATGACTACCGGTGGCGACTGCGAAAATCCGCCCGCGGCGCCGCAGCGTGACATGCGCTTCAGCGCAAGACGTTTCCTCATCGTCGATCAACTCGCAGTCGTCCACGTAGTCCCGCGCTACCGGGGCAATGCGCGTCGCGACCAATGACTCCTCCCTGATCTGCCTGCCCCCTAGCGAGTTGCGTCTGACATCTACCCCGCGGACAGCCTTCCCGTCGCGCAGGTCGACGCTCCGTATCGAGTTGTCCTTGATCTCGCGACTGCCGATGCGATCCACGGCGTAGGCGCCGCCCATCCCGAGCGCCGCCGCCAAGGCGATCGTCGAGACGACGTTGGCGTAGCTGAGATGCCGTCTCAGGCGCGCCATTTCCCGATCGTACGTCGCATCTCAGCGAGCGACCACCGTTATCCGTCGGACTGCACTGCGGGCTGCGCGGTACGGCCAGTCACGTTCCGGGAGCGCACGCAACCGGAAGCGGATCTTCACGTTCGACGAGTAATGCGTGCCGAAGCGGTACCGGGTCTTGAAGCGGCCGCGTGAGTCGGTGTAGAACGGGTTGCGGACCGTGTACCAGCGGCGCGTGACCGGCTCCTGGTACTGGAGCTGTACGAGCTTGCCGGGCGCCGGGATCCGCGCTCCGACGCGGCCCACCTTGCCCTTGAACGTGACCGCCCGCCCCTCGCGCACCTTGCGTGACGAGACGCGCAGGCGCACACCTGTCCGCACGTTCAGGCGGCCCGCCGACACCTCGGAGGGCACGTGCGTGAGGTCGCCGTCGAAGCGCACCGAGATCCGCCGGGAAGGCCCGACAGGCAGGCGCGACCGCCAGTGTCCCTGCGCGTCCGTGACCACGGTGCGGACGCGGTGGTCGATCAGGGCACCCAGACCGAAGTTCTCGTCCACCACGATCCGCCTGCCCGCGAGCGGCTCGCCCGTCGCCGAGGTCAGCGTGCCCTCGACTCGGGCCCGGCGCCCGTAGGGCACCGTCTTGCGCTCGGCGCCTCCGGGCTCCAGGTGCGCGCGAAGCTGGACCCCGTCGCGCAGCGGGAAGGAGAGGATCATCGGCTCGCCGTCGCTACGCAGGCTCGTGGTCGTGGTGTTGCCGGCGATGTCGCTCGCGTGCGCGATGAACTCGTACTCGCCCGCGGGCACGCCGGAGGAATCGACCCGCGCTTCAAGCCTGTCGTTGCGGATCTGGGTGGCGAGCGAGTCCCACTCGTCCTGCCCCACGGGGCGAACGGCGATGGACCCGGCGAACAGGCCCGAATGCTGATCAGCCGCGCTTGCGCGGATCAGCTCGGGATCGGGCGCGTAGAGGTCAGAGAAGAAACGAACGACGGGCCCCGTGTTGTCGACTTGGATGATCCGTTGAACACACGCTTCGTTTCCTGCGAAGTCGACCGCACAGATCCGGGAGCCATTCGGCCCATCAGCAAACGGAGGTCTCCGAGTGTCAAGGGACGTCTGATCGTTAGCTGTCGAGACACACGGAGCCCACGATTGCGAGAGGCCTGGGGCCAGCTCGCCCCCACACAGGACGTCCCTTGAGTAGGCCAAGGCTCCGCCAAGTGCGGCCTTGAACGCTGCGACCCCGGAGCTGGGATCCGTGGCGCGCAACCCCAGGTGCCCCTCCCCCCGCTTCCACCCGGGCTCCAGCAAGCCCCCCGAGACACTGATCGTCGGCGGCTCATGGTCCGCAACGGTGATCCACACGTCGCGGACCCACGTCTTGGCCGTCCCCGACTGCTTGCAGCCGTCCTTTGAGTCGCAGACGAGCTCGGCTACGAACTCACGCGCCGCCGACCCCGTCCACCGATAGGTCTTCCACGCGGTCGGGCTCGGGCCGCCGCGGGCGAACACCTCCTTGCGGGCGTCGCCGGGGCCGGCCACGAGCAGGCGCGACCGGTGCGGCCCGTCGCGGCGGAGCTTCGCGTCGAGCTGGACGCCGATGATCGACATGCCGGCCGGCGCCACCCACCGGACGCGGCCGGCGCGGTTCTTCGCCGCGCGGTCGACGGAGTCGATCCGCACGCCTCGGTTCGAGCCGGAGTCGCTGCAGCCGAGGCGCACCACATAGGCCGCGGTGCCCTCGCGAACCGCCTCGTTGGCGCTCGGGTGCGCCGGGTCGCACTGCACGAGGCGGAAGGTTCCGTCGCCCGCCGCGGCTGTCGGCGCCACGCCCAAGCCGATCAGGCTCACCACGGCCACCGCCGACCCGATGTCGCGCGCCCGCACCCGGATCACGGCCCGAACTCCTGCGCAATCGCGGCGCCGCGCGAGCCGCCGCCCCCGCCGCCTCCCGCGCTCGAAGCGGCTGGGGGTGGCGGCGGCGCGGACGCGACGTCGAACTCCTGGGTGACGGGCGGCGTATCCGGCTCGAACGGCCCCTGGTCCTGCTCCTGCTTCTTCCGCTCGGGGCGACCGGGCCGCTCCCCCGCCCCATCCTCGGGCTCGGGCTTGGGCTGCGGATCCACGGGCTGCTCGGGCGGCGCCTGCATCTGGAGC
>PKER01000030.1 GCA_002919115.1 bacterium | reverse complement strand
CGGCGAGCCACGCGGCGAGCTCCGCCCGCGCGCGCTCCCCGGCCCTGAACCCGAGCTCGCCGGAGCGCACGCCGCGCAACAGCTGCTCCTCGCCAGCGGGGCAGATCGCGATCGCCCCGGATACGTGCGGGAAGGCCGCGGCGGCGTGGACCGCGAGGTTGCCGCCCATGCTCGAGCCGCGGACGCAGACGCGGGCGCCGTCGACGTCCGGGCGCTCGGCGAGGAAGCGGGCCATGCGGCCGACGTCGTCCAGGGCGCCGGGGCCCATCTCGTCGGCCGCTTCGCCGTGCCCGCGCTGGTCGTAGGCGAGCGCCGCCCAGCCCCGGCCCGCGCAAAGGCGCGCGAAGTCGGCATGATTCTCCTTGCGCGAGCCGGCTCCGTGCAGAATGAGCATCGCGGGCCAGGGGCCCTCGCCCTCCGGCAGCCACAGCCAGTACGGGCGGCCCTGGTGGACCCCCCGCTCGCTCGGGGGCCGCGGGGGCGTGACCGTTGAGCTCGGCATCGTCTGTGGATAATTGACCGCCGCCATGGAGATGACAACAAAAGCGAACCCGGTCGAGGGCTCGGCCGTCTACCCCCTCGGCAGCCGCGTGAACGAGCGCGGCCACCTCGAGGTGGGCGGCTGTGACGTGGTCGAGCTCGCCGCCGAGTTCGGCACGCCCGCGTACGTCTACGCCGAGGACGACATGCGGGCTCGGGCGCGCGCCTACAAGGAGGCGTTCGCCGCGCGCACCGACGACTTCGAGATCCTCTTCGCCTCGAAGGCCGCGCCGTTCACGGCGGCGTACCGGCTGTTCGCCGAGGAGGGCCTCTCCGTGGACGTCGCCTCCGGGGGCGAGCTGCACATGGCGCTGCGCGCCGGGTTCGCGCCGGAGCGCGTGTACATGCACGGCAACAACAAGACGGACGCCGAGCTGCGCTACGCGGTCGAGGCCGGGATCGGCCACATCATCGTCGACTCCTTCGACGAGATCCGCCGCCTGGACGCGATGCTCGACCGCCCGCAGGACGTGCTGATCCGCGTCACGCCCGGCATCAAGGCCGACACGCACTCCTACATCCAGACCGGGCAGCTCGACTCGAAGTTCGGCTTCGGGCTCGAGGACGGGCTCGCGGCCCGAGCGGTCGAGGAGGTGCGCGCCACCCGGAACCTGCGGCTCGTCGGCCTGCACGCGCACATCGGCTCGCAGATCTTCGAGCTCGAGCCGTACGTGCGGGCCATCGAGGCGCTGGCCACGCTCGCCGACGACGAAATCGAGCTGCTCAACGTGGGCGGCGGGCTGGGCATCGCCTACACCGCGGAGGACGAGCCGCCCGCGATCGAGACCTACGTGGACGTGAAGGTGAACGGGGTGCGGCGCGTCTTCGACCGTGTCCCGCGCATCCTGATCGAGCCCGGGCGCTCGCTCGTGGGCAACGCGTGCGTGACGCTCTACACGGTCGGCACGATCAAGGAGATCCCCGGGGTGCGGACCTACGTGGCGGTGGACGGCGGCATGTCCGACAACCTGCGCCCGATGCTCTACGGGGCGCGGTACGAGGCGCTGATCGCGAACCGCGCCAACCAGCCCGCCGACACGCTGGTCACGGTCGCCGGCATGCACTGCGAGTCGAGCGACATGATCGTGCGCGACGCGCACGTCGCGGCGCCGCGCGTGGGCGACGTGCTCGTCACCCCGGCGACCGGCGCGTACGGCTACGCGATGGCCTCCAACTACAACGGCGTCCCGCGGCCGCCGGTGATCTTCGCCAAGGACGGCGACGCCCGCGTCGTCGTGCGCCGCGAGACCTGGGACGACCTCCTCGCCCGCGACGTCGAGTGACCGAGACCGCCCGCATCGGCCTGCTTGGCAAGGGCACCGTCGGCGGTGCCTTCTACGAGCTTCTACGCGAGCGCGCCGACTACGTGGCGTCGGTCTCCGGCAAGCGCCCGGAGATCGCCGGGGTGCTGCGCCGCAGCGAGGGCGACTTCGAGGAGATCCTCGCCGCGTCGGACATCGTGGTCGAGCTCATGGGCGGCACCGACCCGGCGCGCGAGTACGTGCTGCGGGCGCTCGGCTCCGGCAAGCACGTCGTCACGGCCAACAAGCAGCTGCTCGCCCAGCACGGAGACGAGCTGTTCGAGGCCGCCCGGGCGAACGGCGTCCAGCTGCGCTTCGAGGCCGCGGTGGCGGGCGTCGTGCCGGTGATCCGCGTGATCCAGGAGAGCCTCGCGGCGACCGAGATCACCAAGGTCTTCGGGATCGTCAACGGGACGACCAACTTCATCCTCACCGAGATGGCCCGCACGGGCGCGACCTTCGAGGAGGTGCTCCAGCGGGCTCAGGAGCTCGGGTACGCGGAGGCCGACCCCTCCGACGACGTCGGCGGCGCGGACGCGGCGGCGAAGATGGCGATCCTCGCGCGGCTCGCGTTCCACACGCCGGTCGGCCTGAGCGACGTCTCGTACGAGGGCATCACCGACATCCGCCCCGAGGATCTGGCCTACGCCAAGCAGTTCGGGCTCTCGCTCAAGCTGCTCGGGGTCGCCGAGCTGCGCGACGGCGGGCTCAGCGTGCGCGTCTTCCCTTGCTTCCTCTACAGCGGCCACCCGCTCGCCCCGGTCGAGGGGCCGTTCAACGCGGTGATGGTCGAGGCGCCCGCGATCACCGAAATCACGATGTCGGGCCCGGGCGCGGGCGGCGTGGAGACCGCGACCGCCGTGCTCGGCGACGTGGTCTCGATCCTCTCGGGCGAGGCGCCGGTGCACCAGGCGACGCGCCGCCTCGAGATCGTCCGCGACGTGGCCTCCTCGTTCTATCTGCACCTCGAGGTCGCCGACCGGCCGGGCGTGCTGGCCGCCGTCGCCGACGTGCTGGGCCGCAACGACGTCTCGGTGCGCAGCGTCGTCCAGCACGGCCAGGGCGACGAGGCGCGGCTGGTGATGGTCATGCACGAGTGCCCGGAGAGCCGCTTCTACGCCGCCCTGCGCGAGCTCGAGGACCTTGACTTTTTGCGCGGCACGCCGCGCGCCATCCGCGTGATCGAAGAGGAGTTCGTTTGAGCCCAGTCCCGCTTATCGAGCGCTACCGCGACGCCCTCCCGCTTGAGCCGGACGACCCGGTAATCAGCCTGAACGAGGGCTCGACCCCGCTGATCGAGGCCCCGGTCATCTCGGAGATGGTCGGCGCCCGGGTGCTGCTCAAGTTCGAGGGCGCGAATCCGACCGGCTCGTTCAAGGACCGCGGCATGACCGTCGCCGTCTCGCGGGCGGCGGGCCGCGGTGCCGAGGCCGTGATCTGCGCCTCGACCGGCAACACCGCGGCGAGCGCGGCGGCCTACGCGGCCCGCGCCGGGGTGCGCGGGGCGGTGATCGTGCCCGAGGGCAAGATCGCGATCGGCAAGCTCGCCCAGGCGCTCATGCACGGCGCGCGGGTGGTCGCGCTGCGCGGCAACTTCGACGACGCGCTGCGCATCGTGCGCGAGCTCGCCGAGCGCCACCCGATCGAGCTGGTCAACTCGGTGAACCCGTACCGGATCGAGGGCCAGAAGACCGCGGCGTTCGAGGTGATCGACGAGCTCGGCGAGGCCCCGGACGCGCTCGCGATCCCGGTCGGCAACGCGGGCAACGTGACCGCGTGGAACCGCGGTTTCACCGAGCGCGGCGCGCGCCCGATCCTCTACGGCTTCCAGGCCGAGGGCGCCGCGCCGCTCGTCGCCGGCCACCCGATCCCCAACCCCGAGACGGTCGCCTCGGCGATCCGCATCGGCAACCCGGCGCGCTGGGAGGAGGCGATGGACGCGATCACCTCCTCGCGCGGGCGGGTCGCGGCGGTCTCCGACGAGCGCATCCTCGCCGCCTACCACCTGCTCGCCGAGCGCGAGGGCGTGTTCTGCGAGCCGGCCTCGGCCGCGTCGGTCGCCGGCATCCTCGAGCACGGCCTGCCCGTCGCCGAGGGCCAGGACCCGCCCGAGACCGTCGTCTGCGTGCTCACCGGCCACGGCCTCAAGGACCCCGACACCGCGCTGGGCAAGGCCCCAGCCGTGATCCCCTGCGACGCGGAGCTGGCCGCGGTGGAACGGGTCGTGTTCGACTGAGCCGGGGGCGTTGGCGGCGCTGGGCGCGAGTTCGCGCTTGAGGCCCCTGGGGAGCCGTAACCGCGCATCCGCGATGCGGGACGGCGCGAGTTCGCGGTCGGCCCCGTGGGGCGAGAAAGCACGGGTCCGTACGGGTTTCGGTGCGGCCCGTGCGCCACGCGTGCGGCCGGGTGCGCCACGCTCCCCTCGTGCTCCGCGCGCTCGCCAGCACCCTCGTCCCGCCCCGGTGCGCGGTCTGCGCCGCGGCGGTCGCGCCCGCCGACCGGATCTGCCCGAGCTGCGCCCGCGAGATCGGCGCGCTGGGGCCGGTGCGCTTCCGGCTCGGCTCGCTTGAGGTGGTGAGCGCGACGCGCTACGAGCGGGTCGCGCGCCAGCTCGTCGCACGGCTCAAGTTCTCCGGGCGGCTCGCGCTCGCCGAGCCCGCGGCCGACGCGATGGCCCGGGC
>PKER01000312.1 GCA_002919115.1 bacterium | reverse complement strand
GCGCGCCCGTCCGGGGGCTCGAGCTCGCGCGGGCGCACGACGCGGGCGTCGCGCTCGGCGGCGACCTGGTGCGCGAGCCGCTCGACCTCCGGCGAGACGTCGCCCAGGATGAGCGTCGAGCGCGGCCGCAGCACCGCGAGCTTCTCCGTGGCGATCTGCGCCTCCGTCTCCCCCAGCCACTGGGTGTGGTCGAGGCCGACCGAGGTGAGCGCGGTGGCGCGCGAGGCGATCACGTTCGTCGCGTCGAGGCGACCGCCCAGCCCCGCCTCGATCACGCCGTACTCGACGCCCGCGTCGGCCAGGGCCACGAACGCGGCCGCGGTGGCCGCCTCGAACTGCGTGATCCGCTCACCCCGCTCGAAGCCGCGCTCGACCTCGGGCGCGACGGCGGCGACCGCCTCGACGGCGCGCGCGAACGCCGCGGGCTCGATCGTCCGCCCGGAGATCAGCACGCGCTCCGCCCAGCGCTCGGCGTGCGGCGAGAGGTAGGCGCCCGCCCGGTGGCCGTGGGCCTCCAGCAGGGCGACGGTCATCGCCGTCACCGACGACTTGCCGTTCGTGCCGACGACGTGCGCGGTCGCGTAGCGGTCCTGCGGGCGGCCCAGGGCGGCCGTCAGCGCCTCGATGCGCTCAAGCCCGAACCGCCACCCGATCGGGTCGAGCGTCGCCAGCCAGCGCTCGGGGTCGAACAGCGCTCAGCCCTCGAGCGCGGCGAGCTGCGCGCGGTAGCCGGCGAGCTTCTCGCGCTCGGCCTCGACGACCTCCGCGGGCGCCTTCGAGACGAAGCCCTCGTTGGCCAGCTTGCGCTCGGCGCGCTCGACCTCCGCCCGGAGCTCGGCGATGCGCTTCTCGATGCGCGCCCGCACCTCGGCCGGGTCGAGCTCGTCGCTGGCGAGCAGCGCGAGCGGCCCGATGTTCGCGAGCGCCTCGCCCTCGGCGTCCTCGAAGCGCAGGCGGCCCAGGCGGGCGACGAGCTCGTGCGGCGCGCCGTCGCCGCTCACGCGGGCGGGCAGCACGGCTCCCGCGGGCACGCCCACGAGGTCGCGCCAGCGGCGCACCTCGCGGGTGAGCTCGATCCAGCGCTCCATCTCCTCCTCGGCGGCCGGGTCGATCAGGCCCCGGTCGACCTCGGGGAACGGGTGGACGACCAGCATCTCGGCGCTGCCCGCGGGCAGGCGCTCGCGCAGGTAGGTGTAGATCTCCTCGGTGACGAACGGGATCATCGGGTGCGCGAGCGCCAGGGTCTGCTCGAGCGCCCAGAGCAGCGTCGCGGAGACGCCCTCCTCGCGCTCGTAAAGGCGCGGCTTGGCGATCTCCAGGTACCAGTCGCAGAACTCCGACCAGAAGAACCGGTAAAGCTCGAGCGCCGCGTGCGCGAAGTCGTAGGAGGCGATGTTCTCCGAGACGGTCTCGATCGCCCGCTCGAGGCGCGAGGCGATCCAGCGGTCCTCGACCGGCGCGTCGGGGCCCGGCGGCGCCGGCTCGACCTCGGCCGCGTTCAGCAGGATGAGCCGCGAGGCGTTCCAGAGCTTGTTCGCGAGGTCACGCCCCTGCTGGACCTTCGCGTCCGAGTACCGCACGTCCTGCGTCGAGGACATCGCGAGCAGGCCGAAGCGCAGCGCGTCGGCGCCGTGGACCTCGATCTCGTCGAGCGGGTCGATGCCGGTGCCGAGGCTCTTCGACATCCGCCGCCCGTCGCGGGCCTGGATCACCGAGTGCACGTAGACGTCGTGGAACGGGATCTTCCCGGTGAACTCGAGCCCGGTCATGATCATCCGCGCCACCCAGAGGAAGAGGATGTCGCGCGCCGTCGTCAGGAAGTCCGTCGGGTAGAACGCGCGCAGCTCCTGCGTGTCGTCCGGCCAGCCGAGCGTCGCGAACGGCCAGAGCGCCGAGCTGAACCAGGTGTCGAGGACGTCCTCGTCCTGACGCAGCGAGTCCGGGTCGACGCCCTGCTCGGCCGCCTTGGCGCGCGCCTGCTCCTCCGTCTCGGCGACGAACTGCTCGCCGTCGGGGCCGTACCAGACCGGGATCCGGTGCCCCCACCAGAGCTGGCGCGAGATGCACCAGGGCCGGATGTTGCGCATCCAGTCGAGGTAGACGCGCTTCCACTGCTCGGGCTGGATGCGGATCTCGTCGCGCTCGACGACGTCGATCGCGGGCGCCGCGAGCTCGTCCATCCGGCAGAACCACTGCAGCGAGATCAGCGGCTCGATGCGCTCGCCCGAGCGGTGCGAGAACGGGACGGAGTGGGTGTACTCCTCCTCGCCGCGCAGCGCCCCCTCGGCGCGCAGCGCCTCGACCACTGCCTTCTGGGCCTCGGCGGTCGTCAGCCCCGCGAAGCGCTCGCCGGCGGCCTCGGTCATGCGGCCGTCCTCGCCGATCACGACGATCTCGTCGAGCCCGTGGGCGCGGCCGATCTCGAAGTCGTTGGGGTCGTGGCCCGGGGTGATCTTGAGCGCGCCCGTGCCGAACTCGGGGTCGACGTGCTCGTCGGCGATGATCGGCAGGCGCCGCCCGACCAGCGGCAGGATGCACTCCTTGCCGACGAGGCCCGCGTAGCGCTCGTCCTTCGGGTTCACGGCGACCGCCGTGTCGGCGAGCATCGTCTCGGGGCGCACCGTAGCGACCACGATCTCGCCGTCGCCGTCGGCCAGCGGGTAGGCGATCGAGTACAGCGTGTCGGTGACCTCGCGGTTCTCGACCTCGAGGTCGGAGATCACCGACTGCGAGCCGACGTCCCAGTTGACGATGTAGTGGTCGCGGTAGATGTAGCCCTTCTCGTACAGCGCGACGAACACCCGGTAGACCGCGCGCACGTAGCTCGGGTCGAGGGTGAAGTGCTCGGTCGTGTAGTCCACCGACGCGCCGAGGCGCTTGAACTGCTCGACGATCAGCGACCCGTGGTGCTCCTTCCAGTCCCAGGCGCGCTCGAGGAACTTCTCGCGGCCGAGGTCGTGGCGCGAGACCCCCTCCTTGCGCAGCTCGCGCTCCAGGACGGCGTGCACCGCGATGCTCGCGTGGTCGGTCCCGAGGATCCAGAGCGTGTTGCGCCCGCGCATCCGGTTCGTGCGCGCGAGCACGTCCTGGATCGTGCCGTTGAGGGCGTGCCCCATGTGCAGGGACCCGGTCACGTTCGGCGGCGGGATCGCGATCGAGTAGTTCGAGTCCGGGTCGCCGGTGGGCTCGGGATGGAAGTAGCCGCCCTCGAGCCAGCGCTCGAAGATCCCCCGCTCCGCCGCGGCGGGATCCCAGCGCGTGGTGGCTTCGAGCTTGTCGCGGAGTTCGGGCTTCACGAGCGGCGATCTTAGTGCGGTGGACAGCGGCCGAGGCGCGGGGTATGGCGCGACCTTCCCGGCAGCCAGTACGAGGCCCGCATCTCCGCGCGATCGCCGGCCTTCGCGCGCCCGCGCCTCTCCACAGCGGCGGCTCGGCGGGATATTCTGCGCGCGACCCATCCACCTGTCCATTTCCATAGGGAGGGAGCGCGTGAGACGCATCGTCGCGACCGTCGTCTCGATCGCCGCAGCGGGAGCGCTGGCGAGCCCTGCTTCAGCCGGTACGTTTCCCGATCACCAGTTCGAGGGGCGCATCCAAGGCGACCGGTCCACCTACATCGGCTTCGACGTCAAGAGAGCCAACGGCGCCAGCCGTGTGCGCAGGATCTTCGCGGTCGTCCCCGCGTGGTGCCACGCGCGGTACGGTGGCCGGGCCCGGGTTCGCGTAGAGGGCTCGATCAAGGTGCGGGACGGCCGCTTCCGCGGCACCCTCAGATCGGACTTCGAGGGCTCGCCCTTCCGCTTCAAGATCAGGGGAAGGCTTCACGGAAAGACCGCCAGCGGCAGGCTCTCCACGCGCGGCGTGTACGAGGACGCCGGCACGACTCGAGGTGGCGAGCCGACCATCTGCTACACGGGCGTGCTGCGCTGGCGCGCCAAGCGCGGCGCCGAGGCGGACCCCGTGATCAAGCCGCGGGAGGCGCTCCGGTGAGCGCTCGCACGAAGCTTGCGACCGCGCTGGCGGCGGCGGCCCTCGCCTGCACGGCGGCGCCGGCGCTCGCCGGGGGCATCCCCGACGCCAAGTACGAGGGGCGGATCGCCGGCGACCCGAGCACCTACATCGGGCACGGCATCAAGCGGGCGAAGGGAAAGCGCTTCCTGACGAAGCTCTACGCGGTGGTTCCCTTCACGTGCCGCGGCAGCGCGTACGTCGACTGGATTCCGATGCGCATCAAGGGCCGGATCCCCGTGCGCGAGAACGGCAAGTTCGCCGCGACCCGCAAGGCCGTCGGCGTCGCGGTGCCCGGCCACGTCAAGATGCGGGTCAAGCTGCGCGGCCGCCTCGCGAAGGGCGGCCGGACCCAGGGCAGGATCGAAGCGAACGGCCGCATCCTGAGCGAGGCCAGGGCCGGGACGCTGGCCGAGTGCTACTCGGGCATGCACGACTGGCGCGCGCGCCGCGGCGCTGACGTCGATCCGTTCCCACCCGACCGGCGCTGAGGGCCGGCGACGCAGCCCGCGGCCGCCCCGCCCG